>DMCR01000143.1:513-5548 GCA_003445735.1 Cryomorphaceae bacterium | reverse complement strand
GGAATGCTCAGGTTGATGGCGTCCAATGCCAGCTTTTGGCTGTATCGCTTAGTAATATTTATGGCTTTAATCATAATTTCAACGAAAAACTCCCGCCTACGGCAGGAGCTTCAAGGTATAAAAGTTAGCTAAACATCTCTTTGACGCGATCGAAGAATCCTTTATCTGATTTCCCTGGATTCGGTTCAAAGTTCTTTGCGCCCTTTAAGTTGTCAATGGCTTTCTTCTCGTCAGCGCTCAATGATTTGGGTACCCATACGTTCACGTGGATTAATTGGTCCCCTTTACCATAGCCCTGCACATTTGGCAAGCCTTTGTTTTTCAATCTCAAAATCTTTCCTGGCTGTGTGCCGGCGTCGATATTAATCTTCACTACACCGCTCACTGTGGGAATCTCCACGTTACAACCAAGTGCAGCATCGGGGAAACTCAAATTCAGCTCATAATGTAAGTTCTCACCATCGCGCGTCAATGATTCGTGCTCAATTTCTTCTACCAGTACAATCAAATCTCCCGGAACACCCCCAAGCACTTCATTTCCTTTGCCGCCAACGCGCAATTGCATACCGTCTTGCACACCAGCTGGAATCTTTACACTTACCACTTCTTCCTGGCGGTCCATACCGTCAGAGCCTATACCCGAAGGTTTCTGATCTACGACCTTACCGCTTCCGTTGCAGCTTGAACATGTTGCCGCAGTACGCATCTGACCCAAAATAGTGTTAGTTACCTGCTGTACTTGGCCAGCACCATTACACGTGCTGCATGTCTTAAATGTCACTCCATCTGCAATCTTTGCCCGACGAATTTTGATCTTTTTATCAATACCATTGGCGACTTCCTCCAGAGTCAGCTTCACCTTGATGCGTAAGTTTGATCCCTTTGCTTGTCGCGTTCTGCCGCCACCGCCAAACCCGCCAAATCCACCGAATCCGCCGTTACCCGAACCGCCGAAAATATCTCCGAACATATCGAAAATATCATTCATATTTCCGTGGAAACCACCGCCGGAACCTGCCCCAAAGGCTTGGTGACCGAATTGGTCATACTTGCGACGCTTTTCTTCATCACCCAAAACATCGTAGGCCTCTGCAGCCTCTTTGAATTTGTCTTCGGCATCTTTATCGTCAGGGTTGCGGTCCGGATGGTACTTTAACGCCACCTTGCGGTAAGCTTTCTTGATTTCATCCTGACTGGAACTCTTGCTTACGCCCAGTACGTCGTAGTAATCTCTTTTTGACATCTCATGCTTCTTTACCCACTACCACCTTGGCGTAGCGGATCACTTTTTCTCCGATGAAATACCCTTTCTCCACCTCGTCAATGACTTTCCCCGCCATCTCAGGGGTAGGCGCTGGAATCTGAGTAACAGCCTCCATGGTTTCTACATCAAATGCCTGCCCCAGAGTGCTTTCCATTTCCTTCAATCCCTTGCCTTTCAGCGTCTCTTTCAACTTGTGAGAAATCAGCTTCATACCCTCCAACACCGGCACATTTACCTCAGTCTCCTCGATGTTTTTCAAGGCTCTGTCAAAATCGTCCAATACCGGCAGTAAAACTGCTAAAGTGTCTTTATTGGCGCTTTCTATCAATTCTAAACGCTCCTTCGCGGTGCGACGGCGGAAGTTCTCAAACTCGGCATATAGGCGAAGATTCTGGTCTTTCAAATCCTTAATCTCGTCTTCTAGTTTGGCCACAGGACCAACCTCAGTCTCCTGATTTTCAGTACTTTCCTCTTGGTTTGGATCCAATTCTTGTTGCAATTCTTCCTCGTGCAAACCTTCTTCGTTTACTTGATTTTTATCGCTCATTAGGGTTGGGTTTTACTTTTATTTATTCTAATTAAGGCAAAATTTCTACCAATTCCATCCTCGCTGACACCTTGTCAGCGGCCTCCTCAAACCATAAAAAAAGTCCCACCAGGGGACTCTTTTCTCGGACCTCAAATACCCAATTATTTCTTCAATGCCTCTAGGGTATTTCTCAATACCTTACCGCGCAAATTCTTCTTGATGATATTTCCCTCGCCATCAATCAAATACGTCGCAGGAATACTATTCACGCCATAGGTCTGTGCTGCTGCATTTCTCCAATACTGCAGATCACTTACATGATTCTCCCAAACTAATCCGTCTTGTTTAATACCGGCTTCCCATGCCACCTTATTCCGGTCCAAACTAACGGAAAATACCTCAAAGCTATCTCCGTTCTTGAAGCGAATATCCTTGTATTCATCGTAAGTCTTCACCAAATTCGGGTTCTCCATTCTACACGGACGACACCAAGAAGCCCAAAAATCGATTAACACTACTTTACCCTTCAAATCAGATAACTTCCGCATATTTCCTTGTGGGTCTTTCATCGCAATCTCTGGTGCTTTGTCTCCAATCCTCAAAGTCGCCATTTGAGCTTCTGTAACTTCCAACCCATCATTACTCACTTGAAAATCCTTTTGAGCAGCGATCAGCACCACCACTGCTCCGGCAACCGCGCCCATTATGAACATACTTTTATTTCTTCTCATCCTATCTTTTTTTACAATCTAACAATATCGGCACCCAGTGCTTGGAGCCTACCGTCAATGTTTTCATAACCTCGGTCAATCTGATTGATATTATGAATAGTCGATGTACCCTCCGCACTTAGCGCAGCGATCAACAAACTCACCCCAGCTCTAATATCTGGACTCGTCATCGTCATTGCTCTCAGTGGTGCCTGCTTATCTAGCCCGATCACTGTCGCGCGATGTGGATCGCACAAAATGATCTGTGCCCCCATATCAATTAATTTATCGGTAAAGAACAATCTGCTCTCGAACATTTTCTGATGGATCAGCACCGATCCGCGCGCCTGAGTAGCCGTCACCAAAATGATACTCAACAAATCCGGCGTAAATCCGGGCCAAGGCGCATCAGCGATGGTCATGATAGATCCGTCGATGAAGCTCTCAATCTCGTAATGATCGTGCGCAGGCACTCTCAAATCATCCCCAATAAGCTCGGTGTGAATTCCCAAACGACGGAAAACAGTTGGAATAATTCCCAAATCCGGGTAACTCACGTCCTTTATCGTGATATCAGATCCTGTCATGGCAGCCAATCCGATCCACGAACCGATTTCAATCATATCTGGCAAAATGCGGTGGTCTGTACCGCCCATTGCTTCCACACCTTCAATATGTAACATATTAGAGCCTATACCGTCAATCTTGGCTCCCATACGTACCAACATTTTACAAAGCTGTTGTAAATAAGGCTCACAAGCCGCATTATAAATAGTGGTATTGCCCTTGGCCATTACAGCTGCCATGACAACGTTCGCCGTACCCGTAACCGATGCTTCATCGAGCAACATGTAGGTTCCTTGCAACTCAGAAGCATCTACGCTGTAAAAGGAATCTTTAGAATTATAGTTGAACTTTGCGCCTAATTTCTCAAAGCCTAAGAAGTGTGTGTCCAATCTTCTGCGACCAATTTTATCGCCGCCCGGCTTAGGGATATAAGCCTTCCCAAATCGGGCCAAAAGCGGTCCAACTATCATAATTGAACCGCGCAACGAAGCACCCTTGGTCTTGAACTCTTCCGAGTGCATAAAGTCCAAATTCACATTCTCCGCTTTGAACGTATAATCGCTGTGACCGTTCTTCTTCACGTACACTCCCAAATCACCCAACAAATCAATAAGTTTATTGACATCCACGATATCTGGAATGTTCGTGATACGAACCTCTTCAGCTGTCAGTAATACTGCACAAAGGATCTGTAATGTTTCGTTTTTTGCACCTTGAGGTGTAATTGTACCGTTGAGCTTCTTGCCCCCGTTTATTTTGAATGTGCCCATTAATTAGAAGCGTCTTTTCTTTTTCTTGTTGTTTTTCTTTTTGCCCAATCGATTGCGCTCAGCAGCACTAATATTAAAGGCCTTTGGATGTGGCAGCTCAATACCGTCCAATTTGAGTTTCCCTTCAGCGAGTTCCTGTAAATCCGCCAAAATGGTTTTATCATCTACCGTGTCCTTATTGAACTTCAGGTAGTTGCGCTTCATTGCATAAGCAATTCCATATACTAAAGCTTCCTTTTCCTCTCCATCTTCCATGCTAACCGCGCGCTCCACCATCGTTTTCACAATACTGCCATAGTGACGGAATTTTCGAGATTTCACAGGGTAGGGCACTTCGTCCGGAAGGCCAACAAAACTCTCAGCGGTGGGTATAGGGTAGGGACTGTCTACATCTAGTTCAAAATCTGACATGATGAACAGGTGATCCCATAATTTGTGTGCATAATCGGGCGCATCACGAATGGCAGGGTTCAAATTGCCGATAACATCAATGATGCTTTGTGCCACTTTACTTCGGTGTTCCTTATCCTCAATAGTCAAGCAGTAGTCCACCATACGCTGCACATTGCGGCCATATTCTGGGATTTTTAACGTGGTCCGTTCTGTATTGTATTCCATATCCTCAAATAACTAATTTCTTGGCTTAAACCGCCTTAACCTTGGCGAATTTTAGCAACAATCTTTTCTCTCCGGCATTATCAAAGGCGATAATCGCCTTCGCGTCGGCGCCCTGGCCTTCAAGTATTTTAACCGTACCTAGACCAAATCTTCCGTGCACAACTCTCATACCTTCGCTTAATTCTTCGGGTCGCAAATGGTCACCATTAGCCTCATAACTAACCCCAGCATGCTGCACTGGCTTCAAAGCTTTCCCTCGAAGGGTAGGTGCGGTAGATTTTTGAGGTGGATCCGATTTCGCTCCGCTCTTCTTACCCCAATCTTTATTCTTACCGCGATACACCTTGGAGCTATTACTGCCACCAAAAGCACCGCCAAAGGCTTGATCTAGCGCCGGCGAACTAAAACTCGTCGGCGAGAATTCTGGAATCTTGATGTCCAAGAATTTCTCGTCAATCTCATCGATAAACCGAGAAGGTTCACAATCAATTAATTTGCCCCATCGATACCTGGTATGCGTAAAGGTCAAATGGGCTCTCTTTTTAGCACGCGTTAATGCAACATAAAACAGTCGACG
>DMCR01000143.1:0-138 GCA_003445735.1 Cryomorphaceae bacterium | reverse complement strand
ACTTAGCATACTCGGGAACAAATTTTCCTCCATTCCTACAATATACACATAAGGATATTCCAATCCCTTGGCCAAGTGAATGGTCATCATGCTCACCTTCGGCTGTCCATCGTCTACCTCATTATCTCTATCGGTCAA
>DMCR01000165.1:9901-16595 GCA_003445735.1 Cryomorphaceae bacterium | reverse complement strand
ATGATCTGGGAGGTAGGACGCGAATCAAACTGGACCATAACCCCTCTAATATCGTATACCTCAAAACGCAATAACTCATCTGCACCGGTATTTTCAATGTGCAATACGCTAGTGAGCGGGTTGGGGTAAACATTCAAATCTGGGTTCCAATGTTCGTCCATACCCACCAAGGTTACCTCAAAAATCAAACAGGTTGTATCCACACCACAAGCATTCGTGATGGACAAGCATACCGGGTACAGTCCTGCGACGGAATACGAATGAACTCCTATCATGTTGTTCGAGAACGTGCCGTCCCCAAAGTCCCACCAATAGGAATTTGCGGTGGTATCCTGAGGCACAAAAGTCCATACCTGATTCGAATCCACAGAGTGTGTATAGGATGCTGTAGGTGGGGAACAAAGTACGACCTGTTGACACGCGGTATCCGCACTGCAAGACGTGGTTACGGTATGACATACGGTATGGACACCCCCAGTAGGAAAGGTATAGGTCGGAGTATCAGCAATGGAGAAATTACCGTTGCCAAAATCCCATAGATGGCTCACCCCAGTCGGGGCATTAAACAATGGAATAAAATCTACCGTATTCCCTGTGGCGGTGTAAGTGTAGGTGGCAAGAGGTGGGGTACATTCAGTGTAGTAAATTTTAATGGCTGGATGATTGGTCGAATCTGTAGCATTACTTGAGGCACACACCACTGCGCGCCATGTTGCCTCGGTGACCAAACGCATAAAAAAGCCGTGATTCCCATATTGTAACTGGTCCTCGACCAAATTCTTAACATCAATCTTGTAGTCCATCGTGTTCGAAGTGGAAGCCCCCACTTGCACTTGGTTTTGGGTCGTATCAGAAGGAGCGTTGTTCCAACTAATGGAGTCTTCATCCCAAGAGGAAGTCACACGGCGGACCCAAAATGTATTCGAACCGCTGTGCAATCCACTATGCGATGGTGCTGAAGGATTGTTATGATAAAACAAGTAGGCACTGTCTATAATAGCACCCGCTGGAATACTAGAGTAATCAAACTCTATGTAAAAGCGCTTGTACGACGGATCGCCTCCATAAGTCCATGCCGTAAGTGTAGCTTCTTGGTTCCAACCCCAGGTAGAATCTGGGGTAATACTCCAAACAATGGCATCTTTACCGTCCATAGGGCCCGGTTGAAGCACTAGAGAATCTTGTGTTTGAGCGAAGGAAGAAACAGAAACAAGTAGCGTAACAGCTAGGAGGAATCGTAGCACCTATAGGGGTTTAATGGTTTACTTAAAGGTAATCAATTTTTGTAACCAAACCTTTTCAGGTGCAGGTCGCTGTCTCGCCAATTCTTTTTGACTTTGACAAAGGTCTCTAAGTGCACTTGCTTGGCGAAAAAGGATTCTAATTGCTTTCGAGCGCCAATTCCTACTTGCTTGAGTTTCGATCCTTTGTGTCCAATAATGATTCCCTTCTGTGTATTGCGTGCTACATAAATGACAGCACGAATGCGGATGATATCATCGGCTTCCTTGAATTCCTCAACATCCACCTCTACGCTATACGGCACCTCTTTCTTATAGTTGAGTAGGATTTGCTCACGTACGATTTCACTCACAAAGAAGCGTTCGGTTTTGTCCGTGAGGGCGTCCTTATCAAAATACGGGGGCGAAGGTGGGATGAGCGCAATTAATCGGTCCAATAAATAAGTCGTATTCGCCTGCTCTAGTGCCGAAAGAGGAATGATTTCAGCATTCGGCAAATGCTCCGTCCAATAGGCCACTTCCTCCTCCAACTTCTCCTGATTCGTCGTATCAATCTTGTTGATAATCAAAAGCACAGGCACCTTGGTGTTGAGCAGCTTTTGGAAAAACCCTTCGTCTTTAAGCGCACGATCGCCGGGCTCTACCAAATACAAGAACACATCCGCATCCTCAAAGGCATCTGATACGAACTTCATCATGTGCTCCTGCATCTTATATGCCGGTTGAATGACACCAGGGGTATCCGAGAACACAATCTGGTATTCCGGTTCGTTCAGAATGCCGAAAATGCGGTGGCGCGTGGTCTGCGCTTTGGGCGTAATGATGCTCAAGCGCTCCCCTACTAAAGCGTTCATCAAGGTGCTTTTCCCTACGTTGGGATTCCCGATGATATTGACAAAGCCACTTTTGTGTTCCATGGGGCAAAGATGCGACAATTGTGGGATGGGTTTCTCTGTAATGTAATTGTCTTTATTAAAATTGGCGATTCTCGTTTCTAGTACCGATTTTTATTGCCTAAATAATGATTTGCTATGCGTTCCATTTTTACACTTACACTTCTCATTAGTTGCACCTCCTTAAATGCCCAAGTTTACGATACGCTCGTTTGGGCCGATGAATTTAATGTAGACGGCAGTCTAGACACTTCGAAATGGTGGCAGCAAACCGTGCTCCCGAATGGAACCAGTTGGTGGAATGGAGAAATTCAACATTATACAGACCGCGACACCAATGCGAATGTTAGCGGAGGAAACCTGCACCTAACAGCCCTTCGCGAAAGCTATTCTAATCAGGGGGTCACGAAAGATTTTACCTCAGCCAGACTAAATTCGAAATTTGCATTCACCTATGGCCGAGTGGAAGTTCGTGCTAAACTACCGGCCGGAGTAGGAACCTGGCCAGCCATTTGGATGCTCGGTCAAAATATTACTGAAATAGGCTCGTATTGGCAAGTACAAGGATATGGAACAACATCCTGGCCCATGTGTGGAGAAATAGATATCATGGAACACTGGGGGAGCAACCAAGATTACGTTTCAAGTGCGATACATTCACCCTCCAGTTTTGGTGGGACCGTAAACGTAGGAGGACAAACTGTAAATGGCGCAAGCACAAGTTTTCACACTTATGCATTAGAATGGAGCGAGACCAAAATGGTATTTAGTGTAGACAGTGTGGTGCATTATACCTACGAACCTTCAACGTATACTTCTAGCACTTGGCCCTTCGATGATCCTCAATTTCTCCTACTGAATATTGCCATTCTTCCCTCGATCGATACAAGCTTCACAAGTAGTTCTATGGAAGTGGATTATGTACGTGTATACCAACAATCTAATTTAAGTTTGGAGGAGCAGGCGCGAAACGGAATTGGTGCCGCAGGAAATCCTTTTGAACATCAATTATTTGTGCGCCTCACCGGTCCAAGTACCATTAACTTGTACGATATGGCAGGTAGGCAGATCTACTCCCAACTACACGATGCAAGTGGACATATCGAAACGGAAACCTATGCCCCTGGACTCTACGTTTTGGAAATTATACAGCCAGGATTTAAGGGCTACCGCGAAAAAGTGGTGAAGCGTTAGAACTTCAATTTTTCGTCTTTGTCCCAAAGCCCCCACGAGGCACCGACATCGCCTTCTTTTTCGATTTTCCAACTCTCGTCAAAAGAAGAGAAATAGAACATTGGAATATCTTCAGCTTTTGACCAGCGCTGAGCGTTGATGAAGTATTTCAGGCTATTTTCAAACGACGCGTGAGCACCCCCAATGCTTTGACCGGCACTAGGCCACCCTGTCTCCGTAATCAACACAGGTTTGCCTTTCCCGGCCGCCTGAGCCTCAAAGTACATTTGTTTCATGTACATCAACGAGTAATCTAACGAACAGCCCTCCCAGTATGGGTAACAATTGGCTAAGATGATATCGCATGCATCCGCCAATTCAGGATGCTCGGTAAATTCATAATACGCATCCACATAGCCCACGGGTACATCCGAAACCACAGCCTTCACACGCTCGATGTATTGAACGAGGACGGCTGCACTGAGATCCTCGCGATAAAGTACCTCATTACCTATAGCAGCTACATCCACGACGCCTTCTGCGTAAAGTTTAAGTAAGCCTTCTATCTCGCCTTCGTTCTTTTCAAGGTCATCGCCTAACCAGGCGCCGACAAGGGTTTTGACGCCCATCTTATGGGCCACGCGGGCAATTATTTCATTCCCCTCGGTACACGAAAAGGTTCGCACCCAAGAGATATGTGGTTTGAGAATTTCCAATTTACGGCGGACCTGCGCCTCAGATAATTGGTCCCCAGGATACTGCCCCTCATCATAGGCGCTAAAACAGATGCCGTGGATCCCGGCATTTAAAAATTCACGGCTTTCTTTCTTTAATTCTTCTAGGCTTAGGTTATTCACCACTGGCCCAGCCAGCGACATGAATTTCTCCTTTCTGTAAGACATTAAGTGTAGTTTATGAAGTTGCTGATTTTCGTTTGTCCAATTCTGCACGCACTTCATTCGCGTAATTTTCATCCACCTTGTAGTTCCACATCACTGCTATGGCTATTAGTGTACAAATAATAGGCAGCCCAGAGAATACCATGCGCAAACCGTCCACAGCCCCTTCAGGCTGTGCTACGGCACCACTCTGATAATTCACCAAGGTCAAGATTAATCCACTCAAAGCACCGGCAAAGGCGTAACCTAGCTTCACCATCCACCAGTAAATAGCTCCGAATACACCTTCCCGGCGTTTCCCCGTATTCAATTCATCAATATCCAAGACATCAGAGGTCATCGACATCATGATGGTAAACAATCCTCCAATACCGAAGGAGTGGAACGGCAAGGCAAACAAGAACATGTAAGGCTTGCCAGGGATCATCAAGAACCACAATAAAACATAACCAATGATGGAAATGCCTTGGCTCAAAATGAACGCACGTTTCTTTCCTAACTTTTTCGATAACCAAGCTACAATTGGGATCACCAAGAAGGTGGTAATTAATGCACCCACACTTCCGAATAACGTAGGCCACACCCCTACAGCTGAAGCATCATCGTTGAACAAATGACTTTTAATAAGAAAAAAGGTGAAGCTGGCAATGGTGTTAAATCCGTTAAATATCAAAAAGGTCGCGATACACAATCTACGGAACGGCGCCGAGGAAAAGGCTTCCACGAAGCTCGTGCCTATTTTCTTCAAACTCCCCAAAATCCCTCTTAAGTCCAGCGGCTCGTAGTCGATACGGTCCACGGTGCTCTCACTCTTGATGAACAGCCCAGGTGCCATCGCACAAAGAGTAAATACTACGGCCACCCAAATGGCCAACGTTCTCGTAGCTTCATCCGCGGTCGGGAACCAATCCGGATCGTACATAATGACCCAGAACCAAGGCGCAATAACCCATGCCCATTGACCTATCCACTGGCTGATTGCCATAACGTTGGTGCGCTCATGGTAATCCTCGCTCATTTCGTATCCCATACTTACATAAGGCACTCCGAAAATGGTTATCCCGAGGTAGAACACAAATGACCAAATCATTACATAAGTGAAGTTGTACATCACGCTATTATCTCGGTACAACTGCCAGAGCATGGCGAACGAGGCTCCCATGATCAAGGAACCTATAATCACATATTGGCGGCGGCGGCCCCATTTCGAACGAGTGTTGTCCGAGATGAATCCCATGATAGGATCCAAAATAGCATCTAAGGTACGCGGAGCAAAAAAGATCACACCCCACATCCAGCCCGGGAAGCCCAAATCTTGGACCAAAACCACCATGAAAATACCCATGGCCGCCGGGAACATTTGGTTGGCCAACATCCCAACCCCAAAGGCAATTTTTTGTCCTATTGGGACCCGTTTTGTCACTCTATTCATAGAACTTACTCATTAGGGTCTAATACAATAGTTTGTAGCGCCTGAGCTGGTATACTCAAGGATAAATTTTGATCCTCCATCGCAACGGAATAAGTAATTGGTTGCTCTCCTTCGTTAAAAACAGCGATGATTAAAGAGCCATCCTCATTGAGCACGGCTGCCGACATCAACTCGTCATTAGAAATGGTAGATGCCAATACTTCAGCTCCAGGCCTCATGAATTTGGAAAAATGAGACATGATGTAGTACAATGGGGTAAAATAAATCTCGTCGTTTTCGGTGTCAGCGATGACAGGTGCTATACACCAGTTTTTAAACCAATTTGGACCTCCTTGTCTATCCAAAACCATATTCCAATCGACCCAGCCCTCGACCCAATGATTCAGACAACCAATAATATCACGGGCATAGCGGTGAGCTGGTGCATATTTAGGATGAAGATACTTTTGGTCATCTTGTCGCCAATAATATCCCCAATCTGTAGCCTCTTTTTTCCAATACCACTCATCGTCGCGCCATACAGGTACTTGATTATCAATACATCCTTCAGTCTCAATAAGCAATTTTCCAGGGGCTTTTTCATGAGCATACTCTAACATTTCAGGGAAATAACTCACAGTGCTTTCATACCAGTGTATGGCCATTCCATCGAAATATTTCGAGTTTTCTTCATTTGCATACATGACATCAGCCCATTCTTTGATTCCTTCACGGTTCTGATCGTAACCCATTATGATTTTATCCCCTTTACCGTCCTTTTCTAAAGTTGGGCCTAGGTGATTTTTAACAAAGTCGACCATTTCATCAGGTGAATAAAGCATACTTTCCCAGCTATTGCCATTGCCATGGGGTTCATTTTCAACGGTAAAACCCCAAATAGGAATTCCTTCTGATTCATAGGCATCGACATACTTTGAAAAAAACTTTGCCCATGTAGGATAGTACTTAGGAAGAAGCTTACCCCCAACCCAGCTGTTATTGTCCTTCATCCATGGTGCAGCCGTCCAGGGAGATGCGAACAATTTAAATCCACCACTTGACGTCTCCTGTGCCTCT
>DMCR01000165.1:0-9507 GCA_003445735.1 Cryomorphaceae bacterium | reverse complement strand
CCTTCCACTGGTGAATAACTATAATTTGTCAATGAGAAATCACAGGAATTCATATGGGTTCTCATTAAAGAATAATTAGACCCTTGTTCAGAAAAATATGCTTCGATTATTTCTCTCCTATTTTCAGTGCCCAATTCGTTCATCAAGTATGCAGAAGCCTCTGTAAATGCTGCACCAAAACCGACTAAGGTTTGCTTTGATGTATTCCTATCAATAGAAATAATTGTGGTTGGTTCTGACGTTTCAAAATCCGATACTTCTGTAAGTAGATTCCCTTCTCTGGAGGTTTCGAATACTTTCATTGTTGGTTTTTCTTGATTACATGCCGAAAGCAGAAAAATACATGTAAGTAAAATCATTGCGTTCTTTAATTTCATCTTCCTTCAATTATTATTTCTTGGTAAAATGTTCGAGTACCACGCCCCAACCTTTCTTGGGCTGGCGGTCGATATCGACAATACCCCAATATTCCTCATTCGGCGCACCATCGTACGGTACTCCGCTACTTTTTGGCGCCCATCCGCCAATATCTTGCCTCTCAGGATTCCCAGCTTTCCACCATCCGTCGGTAAAAGAGAACAAGAGCAATCCTTCGTTCTCAGATTGCCTTGCCAAAATTTGACCTATGATCGTATCCAAGGCCACCGCTTGGGCATACTCATTTGGTCCTTGCGCAAACCCAGCATCGGCAATTCGCATATAGCTATCTGCCCCTACTTCTGAAAAATAGAAAGGCTTATCACTCACGGCGTTCCATTCGTCGATAATGGTGGCTGGCTGGTCCCAACGGTACACATTCAAACCCCAGATATCTACTTCCGCACCCATGTGAAAGGCCAACGAATCCGGCAACTCGCCATGAGCCGTCGCCACAGGATGTTCAGAATCCAAGGCATGGATTTGGTCGACCGCCTCCTTTAATGTAGTGTACCAATTCATGATATCACCCTCAAACCATTCAGGGTGATAGTTGTACTCATTGCCCAATTCCCACATCAATATCGCTTCATGATCCTTGAAACGCTTCACATACTCTAGGTAAGAACCTGAAAGCAAATCATAAAATCCATTTTGGTTGTAGCCGAAACCCACCACGATTTTCAAGCCCTTCGCGGCAATCTTGTCTAACACCTCTACCTCTTCAATGGGGGCGTACGTGCGAATAGTGTTCATTCCGGCATCCACCATCAAGGCAAGATCTTCATCAATGCGCTCGAAACTGCGTATGGTATCTCCCTTCGCCACAGGATGGTAGCACACTCCTTTCATGTATATCGGCGAACTTACTTCCTCTGTCGTTTCTTCAACAGCCGCAAAAGCTAAAGCCGCAAAAGCTAAAGCCGCAAGAACAAATAAGCCAAAACGTAAATACAGTCCCTTCATCCTTTATTCATTCACTGTTTTAGGCACCAACACGGTTGCTTTTACCGCCGCACTATCCCCTCCGAATGACTTGGTGATGGTATTGCCGTTACGCATTAGTCCTCCAAAAATTCCTTGATCCACCAAAGACCATATAGCGAACTTAGCCTTTCCATTCAGGGTAATCAGACCAAAGTTGTTTTCACTTCCTTCTTCGTGAGTCGTATCCTTCCACGGCTCGTCAAAAGCCTCAAAATAGAAACATGAGATTCCAGCCGAATCTGTCCAGGCACGCATCTTCTGGTAGTAGAGTGCCTGCTTAACTTCATCCGCCGCAAACGAACCATTAGGGCCATATAAACCGCGACTCATGCTGGCCCATCCAGTCTCACCGATATGGATAGGCTTCTCCACCCCTATGCTGTCGAGGTAGGCCTTCACGCTGTGGTACTGGTTCTTCGCATAGAATACGGCGCGATCTACGGCCATTTCCACTCGCTCATCATCGCTGGCATTTGCCACCGCACTCTCGTGAACCTCCCAGAACGCACTGTTGTAGTGGGTATCGTGGAAGGGATAGGTATGCATCGAAACATAATCCACCGCCTCGGCCAAAGCTTCAAGATCTTCATTATGGTAATCTGGACTGCCACCGCCCCAAGAGGCAAAATTATCCGAGCTAGTGATCCAGAGGTCCGGGGTCAATTTGCCCATGGTTTTTAGTTCCTGCAGGTAGTTTACATATTTCAGGATGACCTTAGGCTTGACAAAGTAGCTCCAAGCCCAATGGACCATGGCCTCATTACCTACAGCAATGACCTTGACTATTTCCGGATACTCATTCGCATATTGTACCGCTTTACTGATCTCACTTTCATTGTTGGTCGGATCCTCAAAATCATGATCTGGGTGGTCCGTCCAAGCATCCTGACAATCGATCCAAGCGCCCAGCATGACATACATTTCGAAGGCCGGATCTTCCTGTTTAAGCTCACGAATGGCGCGAAGAACATTTGGGGCATGGTCCAATTGTAGGTTGTACGTACGCAACATGCGAATGCCCATGGCATGCATGATCTTCATGTCGTTCTTCAACTGTTGGATTGTCGGTTGTACCTCACGCGTTTTGGCACGGTAGCCACCATAGGAGATAGCCTGATATTCCGGGTTCCCTAAAATTTCTGCCGCGGTTCTCATGGGCGTCGTATTTGTCGGTTCATGGGCACAGCTCAAGATTGCGACGAAGGCGCAAACGATCCCGACTATGTTCCATGTGCTCTCTTTCATTTTTTCGAAGTGTCCAATTATTTCAAAACCTCCACCTCAATGCGTACAACCGATTGACGGCGCTGGAAAATTTCCGTCGAGGTCGCCACATCAAGGGCCAGCCTGTCGAAATCCTGCACGCTATCCTGGCGTACAACCTTGATGCTGTTGCGTGATGCAAGCTTATACACCACAGGCACTTGGCAAACGGTAATGGCCAATGACCCCGCCTCCAATACTAATTCCTGCTCTGTACCTACCACATCGCGGTAGTGGAAAGTTTGTCCTTCTGAAAGGAACTCCGATGTTTTTAAAATCTGTGGTGTGAAGTGCAGTGCTCCGCCTGAGACGCGAACTCCAAGCTCTCCAAACCTGCTCAAAATATCTTCTTTCACCTGCCCGGTCATCCCTGGCTGCTGCGCACCTTTCCCTCCTGGGGTGTGCGAATACGGATCTGTCGGGAAGGCACCATATAGCTTCGGTGATTTATGCGCTCCGATACCCGCTAGAATCTCAAAGTAGTGGTCAAACAGTCTGCCAACTAAAGCACTTTCGGCATCCTCATCTAAGGCTTGTTGTGTGTTCTCGTAAGCCGCCAACAACAGCTTAGATACCATGTGCCAATAAATTGAGCCTAATCCTTCGTAGCCGAAAAAAGTCCCTGAGCGACCCGTGAATGACTTATGATTAAACACCTCTTCGAAAATGGTGCTCAATAACTCCATTTCACCCTGTGCCAATGCTTGGTACTGCTCCGGCAATTCCTTCAACGCCCCTTTCAAGCTTTCGACATTGTTGAAGGTTCCGTTGAAGTGGTATGTGCCATTGCAATCTTTGGTCACAACCTGACGGTTGCCTGCTGAGACCAATTCCTTCAACAATTCACTCTGCTCCGCAAGAGGCGTCGGAATGACGTTCTTCGCCACAAAACGAGGCAATTCTTTATTCGGGTAGAGAATGTAGCTATACTGATCTTCGCGGAATAGTGCACTGGCTTTCAACGCATCCAATACAGCCAAACTCTCAGTCGTATCCAAATACCCCGCACTCAAGACCGCCACCTGTCCTTCCAACATTTCTGCCAGGTAAGACACCGCAACACCATCTTCTTCTACGGTCATCAAATTATAGGCGTGGTACAATCCGTCGGCACGCTTATTTGCGCGGATAGAATGCTCCAAATGCTCACGTGCCGATTGAGAGAAGGACTTTACATCGGCGATCGAAAGTTCCACGAATTCGCCACTAAATCCTGAACCATAAATGGTCGCTCTATATTTTGCAGCCGCCTGTCCCAAGGCATCCAAGACGGCTTTGCGATCTTGATTTGAAATAGATCCGCTCAATAAATGACGAGAAGATTCTAAGGCAGTTTTAATCCCAGTATAGAAGGTTGCTAATTCCTTTGAAACGCTCACCTTTTCCCCATTCCCTTCTACCAATTGCTCGAAGAATGCCAAGAATCTACGCAGGTAATACAAAGTTACCATCGACACTCCATTTCCTACCAATGCATTATTCGCATCGTTCCATTCTGGACGTTGTGTGTTCAACCAAATCCCTGCCTCCGGAATGAAGTTAGAGAGCTTCGCCAGCACTGTCGCCAAGATTTTCTCAATGAAGTTTACATGGTGAATATCCTGCTTTTGGTTTTGTAACAACGCACCGTCCACACCCATCTTCGTACGCATTTCCTCAATGGCTTCATGAGCTGCCAAATCAAATTCAATGGTATCCTTTGGGTTTGCTAATAGATCCTCATACTTCTTAATCTTGTATGGCACATTCGCATAAACGAAACATTCTTGACCGAAGTATGAAGCCAATTTCTCTGGGTAGTACTTCTCGCTAAATTCCAAGAATTTCAGTAAGTAAATAATTTGGTGATCGCCCCAGTATCCAATGTACGACCAAGGATTATCCGGCTCGATGATTTCCCAATCGAACCCATCCTTGGTTACCCGGTAAGGATTGTATCCGTCAAAAGTCGAAGCATTCAAAAACTTGTGAATCATGCCCTCCATAAACTCTGGATAAGAATGCGCCAACGCCTCCCAATTCTGGAAAATATCTCTCCAATTCCCTTGGTAATCTAAAATCTTGGAACCGTCTTCCTCGTTGCGCGTATTGATGGAGAACTTGTTCCACGGACGCGATGGATCCCCGTGACGACGGCTAAATTTTAACGGCAGGTATTCTGTACATAATCGGACAAAATCAACATCTCCAGCATTTGCCGCCAACGCACGGATTTCGAATACATCAAAGACTTCAGGAAGAGCATTCAATTCCTTCTCAAATTTCTTCGCTACCGCTCCATTTGCCTTCAACATATAAGGCACGAAATCTTGCTTCTCAACGGAGTAATTCAAATCAAAAATCCCCCCACGCATAATATTGAACATCGTATTTGCGAAGTGACGATTATTGAGAATGCTGTCGGCTGTGAGTTGCAAGCCATCAGATGCTGCGACCAATTCAATCAAGTGCTTCGTCCCAGTCTCTACATCTTCACGAATCGCTGTAAAGAAAGCTTCACGGTCTTGTAAACGCGCCTTCGTCTCAGCCACGTCAGAAGGTCCTTGGTGCACATCCGCTACCAGCGCCCAAGATGCCTCACTGTCGGCAGCAATAGTCAATTCTGATTGAACCAAGAAGGCCCCTTTCTCTGCTTTCACATCAACCTCTTCTTCCACTGGCTGTCCGCTTCTGAACAAATCCAACTGACGAGAAGAAAGAAGCACTTTAGTTCTAGGCAACCCGCACGACCAAACCGTATTTGCTTTCAAAGCCTCTGACGGCTCTGCCCGATCTACGATAATTGCGCTCAATGAGAAAATACCCAGTCCTGTATCTGCCTCTAGCTCACATTTCTTATAAGCATCGACCAGGTTGCTCGACGCATTTTGCAATGCATCCTCAACGCCGTAAGGCAGAATATTCTGAATACCGTCTAACAAGGAAACGGCGACCTCACTATCGTTCAAGTTCTTCAGCACTGACTTTCTAACGAATCCAAACTGATCACTAGAATTCCACTCGTAAGAGAAGCCCACTCTTAAATCGTGATTGATTTCTTCGAAGATGAGCTTATTGCCGTATGAGTTCTTGTACAGGTTGCGAGAGATTCGATAAATGCCTTTCAATCTATTTGAAAACGGCTCCCACAAACAGCGCTTACCATTGACCGTTACAATGAAGATGGATTTACTCCCTGTCGTCTCGTAAGACTCGCTGATTTTGTCGTCGGTATAGTAAGGGAACAATGAATAGTTGCTGTTCTTTCTTCCGGCGGTCAAACCGCCAGTGCTCGAAACAAACATCCAGTGGTTCGAAGAGCTTACAACGCTCATGAAGAATGGGCGCATCTGGTCGTAATTCGCAATCTTATAGAACGATTCGCCGCCAATGCTTACCGCCTCACCTTCTACTTCCGGTTGACTTTGCTGTGCAGGTATAGGCCCCAAGTAAATATTATCGTGTGCAGTCATATGTAAATAATCGCAAGGTTAGGGTCCTACGTATTTCAAAGTTGTGTCAGTTATACATTTGTTTTATTCCGGGAGCCTTTCTATGGAGGAATTCCCAATTGTCGGGTCGTCTTAACCAAAAAACCAAAGGCATTTATAATCCTTTAATTTTCAACTGTATCCCGCATTTTTCTTGGTCTTCAACAGCCTTTTTCATTGCGGCATGACAATATTAACAAACGTTTACTTGAGTCCAGCCGGACAATTGCAGGACATCATAGTGTTTTCAGGGGTTAAAGGGTTATTATACCTTTTTTTAGATCGAAAAAATCAGAGTATATTCAGCCTACAAAATTAATTTCTAATGCGTCGTAGCCACGTCTATTTTGCCACACTACTCCTCCTGGTTTCCAATATCGCTTTTGGGCAATGCGGTCAAAACTACGATCGCGACGTACGCCGGATTATCAAGGCAGCCGAGAAGTTACCTCACGAAAAATCAAGGATTGTTTTTGCCGGAAGCTCTACCTTCCGACTTTGGGACAACATGGCCGAAAGCTTCCCAGAATACGAGGTGTTCAATGCCGGCATCGGAGGCTCTTGTTTCAATGATCTCTACCGCTACAAAGAGCAGCTCATTTCTGCCACCTATCCGGACATTCTAATTATTTATGAAGGGGATAACGATATCGTCCAAGTAGAAGAAGATGGACACCAACGAGCTGTATCTGATATTCATTCAGATGCATGGCAACTTATGAATTGGATTCAGCACACGCACCCCGAACTTCCCGTGTTTCTTCTTTCTCCAAAACCTTCACCTTCGAGATGGGAACACTTGGCAAGGTACAAGGCAGTGAACAACCGTCTAGAAGAATTAACGAATGTATACAACTATTACTTCATGGATTGCTGGCCATGGCTAACTGACAACAACGGCCAGGTCGATCCAGCGCTGTTTAAATTCGATAAACTGCACTTAAACGATGAAGGGAACAACCGTATAGGCCATTATATAGCGGAAGAAATTCGAAATGCTCACCTCGAAGATAATGCTCTTGATGAGTTCTTAGATAACTGGCACCTGGCAGCCGCTACTGCAGATTCGGCTGGTTATTTCAGAGCCTTTTATAACGACGAAAGCATCTTCCAAGGAACCGACGGTGGTGAGTATTGGACTGCCGCAGAATTCCGAGCTTGGGCTGCACCTTATTTCAGAAGAGAAAGCGCATGGACCTTTAAGGCCTCCGAACGACATTGGTACAGAAAGGGAAATACGCTATGGTTTAATGAACGGTTAGATTCACCGCATATGGGCAAGTGCCGAGGCGTTGGTGTTGTGCGCGCAACAAAAGAAGGCCTGAAAATAGACCACTACAGCTTGAGCTTCGAGGTTCCTAATGAAGTTGTTGGAGATTTGGTTCCGTTGGCCACACCGGAACGAATAGAGGTGTTGAAGTACCAGCAAGAATTGGACGATTTTTATACCGATTCCACTACAAGCCCTCTAACCCGTGAGGAACTTGCCGCTTTCCATGGTCATGAATTCTTTAGATATAATCCAGAGATGGCTGTTGAGGCGCAGGTTCAAGTGCTCGAAAATGAACCGTGGTTCAGTATGGCTACCAGTTCAGGGGTAAGTAGAGAGTACCGCCGTCATGCCAAGGCTACCTTCGAACTGCGAGGACAAACTTTGGAATTGTTTCTCTACCAAAGCAAGCGATTGATGGCCATGGAAGAATACCGTGACCACCTTTTCCTTCCTTTCATGGATAAAACTACGGGAGTGAGCACCTACGGCACGGGGCGATTCATGGACATCACCAAGCCTGAAGGAACTACCATGCTTTTAGATTTCAACTATGCTTACAACCCCTATTGCGCCTACACCGACGGGTACTCATGTCCCATCACTCCGAAAGAAAACTATATCGACGTTGAAGTAAACGCAGGAATCAAAGGACCGGAAGGGCATTAATCTAACTACCTGCCAAAGGACTGCCAAATGTACCAACGGCTATCTCCGCCCAAGCCAACGCTAAAGCGAGCACCACTGCGATGCCCCACGCCCAGCGGCTTTGCTTGTTTTTGGCTTTGGCAAGGACGAATTCAAAAACGAAGCTAGTTCCTACAAGGAGAATGGCTCCGACCATATAGTCGAACCCGTACCAGTTAATTTCTTGAGAAAATTGGCTACCTATAAAAGGCACAAGTAATAATGCACCTGAGCCTATTAGTAATGATTTGAGACGGGTTGTCATACGGTTTGTTATTTGTTAACGATAAGGTTTGATAGCCTACCTAAAAGATAAGAAAAACTTAAAACCGTGGTAGCTTACTCGGGCCTCTATACGCACCTGTTATCATTTAGCGTCTTACAGACTCAATTAAACCTTCAAGGATTGAAATAGTCTTATTTTCAATAATTTAGATTTATGATTAAGAAATCCATTATATATCTCCTGTCATTAATTGTCATCTCCTCTTGTACTCGCAATACAGGTACAAATAATAATGATCCGGGCCACCGAATGCTACTAATTGGCAATAGCTTTTTTAAACCCTATGCCAATCATTTAGATGATGTCGCTGCCGATGCAGGTTATAGAAACCATAATAGCACACTCGTATTTCGAGGAGGCGAAAATGGCTGGGCAATAAGCTTTTGGAATGATTCCACTAGTAATTCTCACCAAGAAATTAAGGCTGCCTTTGACGCTGGCGGAATTGAATACTTTGGAATGACTTCAGGTTCTTCTCCGAACATTCGAACTGAAGGATTCAGTGAATGGATTCAATATGGTTTACAAGAAAACCCAGATATGAAGGTGTTTATCTCTATCCCTCCTATCGATTTTCCAACGAATTGGACTGATACAGCTCAACATTATGGTTTCAACTCTATAGAATCTTTCTACTATTACCTCGTAAACACAATCATTCACAAAACTGTAGTTGATCCATTGAGGGCTGAGTTCCCAAATACTACAATATTCACCATGCCCACAGGCTGGGCCGCGATCAATCTTTTGAAGATGAAACAAGATGGACTTTTATCGGATAGCATTAACATAACAGGGCCCTCGGCCACTTCTTTATTTACTGATGCCAAAGGACACCAAGGTCAGATTATTGTAGAGACAGGGACGTTGATATGGATGAAAGGTATTTATCGAGAAGATCTTGGGACCAATTCTTACCCAACAGGATTCAACACGGACTTACACGGCTTGGCAGAACAAATAATGAATGATCACGACCCGCTTTATAATCAATAGAGTCATTGTATACATGTTATGAATCAAAATAAGTATTCACCTATTAGGCCACGAGGATTCTAGTAAAGTTTAGATTCTCTTAGTTTTAAACTCTTATTTTAGGGTAAAGATGTTGTTAATCAGTGATTTGC
>DMCR01000042.1 GCA_003445735.1 Cryomorphaceae bacterium | reverse complement strand
TCACCTCTGGGATATGGGTCTTTAGTATCCATTCCTTCCATTGTGCTTCAACGGAGGAATCTACGGCTACGGTAACATTGTAGATGTGTTCGCTCATGGTGTAAAGTTACGGTAGAACTGTCTTGCTTCTTCAGTGTAAAGGCCGTTGGGATATTCCACCAAATAGTCTTCGAGCTCCAAGGCCGCAGCACTAGATTTAAGAAGTGCGGACATTTTCGCCGCGAAGTAAATGCCCTCTTCCAACCACATTCCGCCTTTGGATACAGCTTCGAGTTGGACGAAGTATTCTTTGGCTTGGGCATATTGACCCAGCTTTGCATTTAGCTTCCCTAACCTTAGCAAGAGGTCGTCATAGAGCTCATGGGCAATGAGGATGTTCAACAGGCTTTCATACTGTTCAAGGGCCTTGCCGTATTCCCATTGCGCCTCTAGCAGGAGGGCTTCCTTCATCAGTTGAAGGCCTTCCATTAGGGTATCCTCCACGGTATTTGCACTGATCAGTAGCGCATATTCCATAGCGTCATTGGCGATGGTTTTACTGGTGCTTTTCAAGAGGATTTCGAGTTGTGTTTTAGCCCAAGTAATGTCTCCACGGTATAAGGCGCATAGTGCTTTTTCCAATCTTGCTTGGTCGCCTTCTTCAGAATCTCCCAAGAGCTGTTCCGCGCGTGCATAATCCATGAGTGCCTCATCAAACTGACCATAGCTGCGTTTGGCATCAGCTTCAGCGAGGTATACCAACCCACGTTGTTTAGCGGCAGGATACATGTTACGCAGCAGCGCTAAGTTTTGAATATAACCACCGAGCGCCTCTTTAGATTTAGCTAGGGTTTTAAACTGCTGCGATTCACGGTAGAGCTCCCACCGAAAAACGCCACGTTGGCTGCCTATAGGATATTGGTTGCTTAGGCGATGAAACTCATCATCAAGGTTGCTGGCCACATAGCTCTGTGCAAGTTGGACGAGGACATATTCTAACCTGCCAACATTTCGAAGCTCTTGTGCATAGGAAAGCAAAAATTCTGACGCGTCCTGTGCCAAATGGTGCTCCCCAAGTTCCACACATTCTTGCGCGATCTCAATCAAGGGCTCCACCGCCAGCGGTCCCTGCTTGGAGGAGGCCTTTAAATATGTAATGGCTTGGGCAAAGTTCCCTTCTTGTCGTAGGACGAAGAGGTAGAGCTGCTCGAATAGGGGATTGGTCCGACGCTTCAAGGCATTGAGCAGAACTTTTTTAATGGTACGGCTGTGAATCCCACTCTCGTCGAAGCTGAGGTTCTGTGCGATCTTGGCTTCAATGGTGGTGAGGTACCCGCGGTTTTGTTGCAAGGCTTGCAAGTAGGCTAGGTATTGCAATTCATATTGGCCCAGTTGTGCATGCAGCAACGCCCGCTCATAGGCCACGTTAATTTGCGGCTTCTCCTCTTCGGCAAGTAGGAACAAATCAATGCCCTCCTGCACATAGCCATAGTGCTCTAATTGTTGTACGGTCGAACGAACGGAAAATGGATTGCCGCGCGTTAAATTTTCGATAACTAGATAGTCCGGACCACGTCGGTCCAAACTCTTTGACAGATGCCAATAATCCACATAGTATTGCGGACGCATTTGTCCATAACCCTTTGCTTGGCGTTTGGCCAATTTCGTTGCGGACACCGAATCTTCATTCAATAAATAGGCTTGAAGCAACTTCTCATAGGCTGGACCCGTGGGGTTTTTCTTATACCTATCTTCCAAGCACTCAATGGCTTCTTCTAGAGCAGAAACAGCCAATAAGGAATCACAGAGCACGCCCTTGGGCTGGGCAAAGGCCAGGGTAGACAATAGAAGGAAGAGTAGGGTCTTAGTGCTGCGCATGTGGCGCCAAGATAAAACCTTTTAGAGAGTCTAATTGGGCCGCCAAAGATTCATAGTTGCGCAGGCATGAAAAACAACCGCCGTAACTCTTTGCGATGACCTTATCAGCAGAATGCAGGGCTGTTGCCTCTTGAATGAAATACGGTGCGGCATCTGCGCTATCTATTGTGCCTGCAGCGACATCAAAGCTCAAATGCCTAAGTTGCATGGTAGTGAATTCAGGATCTAAGCCGTCGCTGTACGACCCGTTGACTCGGCTGAGGAATTTCACGCAATTAGCCATTTCATACAAAGGGCCCGTATACATGCTTCTGTCCACTTGCAGTACTTCCATGTCGTCCAAATGATCGGTGAAGAACACCTCAAAGGCTCCTAGGGCTTCAAAGGCCTCTTGTACTCGGTCCATATTGGTCGAGGCGATGACCTTCTCATGACTTTCACTTAGGGCAATCATGGAATCCAGCTTTTTTCCCATCTCAATCTGCCAAGACTGCCTTTGGCAGCTGCTCATGGATAATGCGATTAAGACAATACCGAAAACTTTGCACATGCGTTAAGAGATCTTGTCGAATCCAGTGTAAGAAACCAATGCCTCAGGAATTCGGATGCCATCGGCTTTTTGGTGGTTTTCCAACAAAGCTGCCAATACGCGCGGCAACGCCATCGCAGATCCATTCAAGGTGTGGCACAGTTGTGATTTGCCTTCTTCGTCCTTGAATCGCAACTTCAAGCGGTTCGCTTGGAAGGTTTCGAAATTAGATACGGAGCTTACCTCCAACCAGCGTTCTTGTGCAGCGCTATATACCTCGAAATCATAGGTCAAGGCTGAGGTAAAACCGGCATCGCCGCCACAAAGACGTAATACGCGGAACGGCAGTTCTAATTTGCGCAATAAACCAGCTACATGGGCCACCATCTCGTCTAATCGGTCGTAACTATTGTTCGGGTGATCGATAGTGACGATCTCCACTTTATCAAACTGGTGTAATCTGTTCAACCCGCGTACATCTTTTCCATAAGAACCCGCTTCTCTTCTAAAACAAGGCGTGTATGCCGTGCTCTTGATAGGAAAGTCATTAGCATTGACGATCTCATCGCGGAAAATATTGGTGATGGGCACCTCTGCCGTAGGAATGGCGTACAATCCATCCACCGGCATTTCGTACATCTGACCTTCTTTATCCGGTAGCTGTCCCGTTCCGTAGCCTGAAGCAGCGTTCACAAAGTGTGGGGGCTGGTATTCTGTGTAGCCTGCTGAGCGGTTCTCGTCCAAGAAGAAATTGATCATGGCGCGTTGCAAGCGAGCACCTTGGTTCACGTACACAGGGAAACCTGCACCGGTAATTTTTACCCCCAACTCAAAGTTGATGAGGTTATACTTTTCGGCCAATTCCCAGTGTGGCTGTGCATGCTTACCCAACGATGGAATATCGCCCTCACGGCTCACTTCTTCGTTGTCGTTTTCATCCTTACCGGTCTTCACACTATCGTGGGGAACATTCGGCAAGCTCAACAGCAGTTCGTGCTCGCTATCTGTCACCGCCTGAACTTGCTCGTTCAGTTCCTTAATGGCTTCTTTCAACCCGGCAGTCTGGGCCTTCAATGCATTGGCCTCGTCGCCGCGTCCGCTTTTGTAGAGAATGCCTATTTCCTTCGCTAATTCATTGCTCTGGTGTTGCTTCTCCTCCAAATCGTGACGGATAGAACGACGTTTTGCGTCCAATTCTATGAGCGTATTTACGGTTTCTGTGGCATCAACACCCCGTTTTTTCAAGCCTTCGATGATGGTTTCTGGCGCTTTTCTGATTCGCTGAATTTCCAGCATGCTGTTTAGATTTATTCGTTGATTGAGACGACGTTCTCAATTTCTGGTACGTACTTTTTGATGGTAGTTTCAATACCGCCTTTCAAGGTAAAATCGCTAACCTTACAACCTACGCAAGCCCCATGAAACTGGACCTTAACAGTAGTTCCCTCAACAGTAACGACGCTCACATCTCCACCGTCATTGGCAAGGAAGGGACGAACTTCGTCAAGGGCTTTTTCTATGCGTGGAATTAGATCGCTCATAACCTATTTTGTTGCGCATCCTGCCATGGTCGTGATCCTCACAATCTCAGTAGGAGGAAGATTCTCATTGCGCTTTGCTACTTCTGCTACAATATTACGAGTGATTTCTTCAAAAGCCAACGGGGTCGCTGTTCCTTCTTGCAGGGCAGCAGGACGGCCTACATCACCCGCCTCGCGGATACTTTGTACTAACGGCAATTCCCCCAAGAATGGAATATTTAACTGCTTCGCCAAATTCTGTGCACCTTCTTTTCCAAAGAGGTAGTATTTGTTTTCCGGTAGCTCCGGTGGCGAGAAATAACTCATGTTTTCAATAAGCCCGAGCACCGGTACGCTGATTTGGTCCATCTTGAACATGGCCACTCCTTTGCGTGCATCTGCCAAAGCCACTTTTTGTGGGGTACTCACAATTACCGCTCCTGTTACCGGTACATTCTGTACCATGCTCAGGTGAATATCTCCCGTGCCTGGAGGCAGGTCAATAAGGAGGAAGTCCAATTCTCCCCAGTGGGGATCATGAATTAATTGAGTCAATGCCTTGGTCGCCATCGGCCCGCGCCACACCACGGCTTGGTCCATTTGTGCGAAGAAACCGATGGACATGATTTTTATGCCATAAGCCTCTACAGGCCTCATCTTCTTTTTGCCGTCCACATGAATGCTCATGGGCTTGGCGTGCTGTACATCAAACATCAATGGCGCTGAAGGCCCATAGATATCTGCATCAATAAGCCCCACTTTGAAGCCCATTTTGTGTAAGGTGATTGCCAAATTTGCCGTCACGGTGCTCTTTCCTACACCTCCCTTACCTGAGGCTACGGCGATAATATTCTGCACCCCTGGTATTGGCGCGCCCTTGATAGGATTAGAAGGGGTGTCTTTGGCACGTTCGCTCACGCTCACATTTACCACCACCTTGGCTTTCTCATTAACGCGGTCATGAATGGCCTTCATGATATCAACCTCTAATTTCTTTTTGCTCTGTAGGGTCGGGTTGATACTTTCCACATCTACGATAACCTCGTCCCCGAAAACCTGAATGTTGCGCACTAAATCAGCCGCCACAATATTAGCTTCCGCGCTATTGCCTACATGGCTCAATGCTTCTTGTATCTCAGCTTTTTTCATCGGGAAAGAAATAGGGTTACAAATGTAATAACCACTACCTTCACATTAGGTTTTAATCGATGGAAAGTACGGCAGCAATATTCATGACAGGGACAACGGGCCAATTAGGTTCGTTCGTCCTAGCCGATCTTTTAGGATTAACTGGCCGTCCAGCACACCAAGGCCCCATCTATTGTGCCTCCCGCGCCTCGAGTAGTTTCGAGCAATTGGAGATGACCGCCACTTTCCTCGGACTCGAATCCCAAATCCTGCATAGACACCCACAAGTTCATTGGATTTCCCTCGACCTACTCAACTACAATGAGGCCATCACCGCCTTACCGGCAAAAAACTATTCATGGGAGGTCATTCACGCCGCTGCAGTCATTGACGTAAACAGAGGTAACTCAGGCGCCAACCCCAATGCTCGTTTGACGCACGAGGTATTATTACTTGCAGAAGCATTGAACGCGCAACACTTCACGCAGATCTCTAGTATTGCGGTAATGGGGAATGCCGCTACCCTAGATGAGGAAAACCTCCTTGAAGTAGCCGACTTCCAACCCAATAAGAGCAAAGACTCTTTGGGCACCTATGCCAAGAGCAAGATTTTAAGTGAGCTGGATGTATGGCGTGCCCATCAAGAAGGAATGAGCATTAGCATCATTCGTCCTGGAGTCATTGTCGGTATTGGCCCTATCTCAGCTTCGCCTCAAGAATTATGGCGGCGCCTGTGGCACAAAAAGCTTCCAATCAGCACTGACGGTCGTACAGGAATTGTAGATGTAAGGGACGCAGCAGAAATTGTCGGCCGAGCTCATCGCGAGCGCTTGCAAGGACCATTTGTGGCCGTCGGCGCCAACCCGGAATTCCACGACCTCCTATCGGGTTTACGCGATGCTCTAGGCCGTGATCAAAAGTTGCGCTCACTCAATCGCGACCCTTGGCTTCGTCGCATGCGTGCACTGGATTCATTCAAATATTTACCTATCGTAGGTAGGTTCTTTGGTGCTTCGATGCGCATTATGCTCTTTAGCCGCAATACCTACAATGGTGGAAGTGGGGCTGCATTACTTGAGAACGACTATCGCTCTTCTGACCAAACCTTTCAAGAAATGGGGGATACCATGCGTCAAGCGTTCCAAAGAGCATAAAAAACCCGATTCTTTCGAACCGGGTTCCTTCGTTTAAAACTAATTTCTCGTCATTATGCGTTAGGTACAACGCTGACGTATGACTTGTTGTCTTTTCTCTTGCGGAACTCAACTTTTCCGTCAACTAGTGCGAACAATGTGTGGTCTTTGCCTACACCTACATTCTCACCAGGGTTGTGCTTCGTGCCTCGCTGACGTACGATGATGTTTCCTGCGATTACTTCTTGGCCACCAAAGATTTTGATACCCAATCGTTTACTTGCTGATTCGCGTCCGTTTTTCGAACTACCTACACCTTTCTTGTGAGCCATAATCTATTTTATTTTTCTGCTTTTTTAGGAGCTGCTTTCTTGCTTGCAGGCTTCTTGGCAGTAGTTGTCTTTTTAGCTGCAGGTTTCTTGGCAGTACTTACCTTTTTAGTTGCAGGCTTTTTGGCTGCAGGTTTCTTGGCAGCGGTTGCCTTTTTAGTTGTAGGCTTTTTGGCTGCGGGTTTCTTGGCAGTAGTAGCCTTTTTAGCTGCAGTTTTTTTCGACGCTGCTTTCTTAGGAGCTGCTTCTAAGTCTTCAGTTGCCTTCGCCGCAGCTTTCTTAGCTGGAGCTTTCGCAGTGATTTTATTAATAGTAATTGAAGTGAACATTTGGCGGTGACCATTCATTTTCTGGTACCCTTTGCGACGCTTCTTCTTGAATACAAGAATTTTATCACCCTTCACTTCGCCATTGACAGTTGCCTCTACTACGGCACCGTCTATAACCGGGGCGCCAACCTTTACATCACCTTTCTCTTCAGTCAAAAGGACACGGTCAAATTTAACCTTCTTGCCTTTTGCAACATTCAAGCGGTTTACATACAAGCGTTGGTCTTTCTCAACTTTGTATTGAAGCCCTGCTATCTCTACAATTGCGTACATTATACGTGTTTTTAAGGGCTGCAAATATAGAACAAACTTGTAATAAACAAAGTGTTAAAATGGATGAGTTTGCAAGAATATACGTGCTGGGGTTGAGGGCGGCCTTGAATTGGCCCCTATATTTGAGCAACCTTAACAAATACTTCATGAAAAAGATGGTATTGACCGGGTTGCTGCTATCGACACTAAGCGCTTGGTCTCAAAACAACATTACCTTTGAAGAATACGATTTGGACAATGGATTGCACGTCATTCTACACGAAGACCACAGCACTCCTATTGTGGCCGTAACCGTACTCTATCATGTTGGTTCTAAAAATGAAAATCCAGAACGCACTGGTTTTGCGCACTTCTTCGAGCACCTGCTCTTTGAGGGAAGTGAAAATATTGGTCGTGGTGAATTCGATAACTATGTGACTAATGCGGGCGGAGCGTTGAATGCCAACACCTCCCAAGACCGTACCTTCTACTTTGAATTGTTGCCGTCGAACCATATGGAATTAGGCCTTTGGTTGGAAAGCGAGCGCATGTTGCATGCGAACATTCAAACCGTTGGGGTAGAAACTCAGCGTGAGGTAGTGAAAGAGGAGAAGCGTCAGCGCGTGGACAACCAGCCGTATGGGTCTTGGAGGGAGAACATGATGAAACGTTTGTATACGGAGCACCCTTATAATTGGGTGCCTATCGGTTCCATGGATCATTTGAATGCGGCCCAATTAGATGAGTTCATGGTCTTCTACAAGAAATTTTACATACCGAACAATGCCACCTTGAGCATTGCCGGTGATATAGATGTTGAGAATACCAAAGAAATGATTGAAGCCTATTTCGGGGAAATCCCATCAGGCATTCCAGTAGCACAACCTACAGTGATAGAGCCACCACTTGGCGGTGAGAAAACGGCGACCATCTACGATAATATCCAATTACCTGCTGTAATGATGGGCTACCGCATGCCTCCTCAAACCTCCGCTGATGCCTACGCATTGCAGATGGCTTCAACGGTATTGAGTGGGGGACCTTCATCGCGCATGTACAAGCGTTTAGTCGATGAAGATCAATCGGCCTTTTCTGTTTTCGCATTTCCATACTCATTAGAACAAGGCGGAGCATTTATGACTTTTTCATTGGCAAATTCAGGTAAAACCATCGATGATATGTTTCCTGCCTTAGAAGAGGAGATTGCCAAGTTGCAGAACGAGCTCATCTCAGAACGTGAGTTCCAAAAAATCCAAAATCAAATGGAGAGTAGATTCGTACAGAGCAACTCAACAATGGCAGGTATTGCGGAGAGTTTGGCTGATTACCACACCTATTATGGTGATGCTAACTTGATCAACACCGAGCTCGAGCGCTACCGCAGGGTGACCCGCGAGGACATCCAGCGCGTGGCAAAGAAGTATTTGGTCAAAAACAACCGTGTTGTATTGCGGTATTTGCCAAAGAGTGAAGAACCAACCGCGGCAGCTGAATAATCCCGAGCCATGAGAAAGTATATCTATACCTTATTTGTAGCCCTAGTTGCTTTTAGCCTAAGTGCTCAAGTAACCATCGACCGATCTAAAGCACCTACTCCAGGTCCTGCACGTATCCCTGAAATAGGTTCATACGAAAGTTTTGAATTGAAGAATGGCCTCAAGGTCTTTGTGGTTGAGGACCACAAACTTCCACGTATCAACATATCCCTAATTTTGGACCGCGATCCTATCTTGGAAGGTGCAAAAGCAGGTTATGTAAGCATTGCCGGTGATCTCATCGGTGCTGGAACTGTAAATCGCACAAAATCTGATCTGGATGAAGAAGTAGATTTTATGGGGGCCAATTTCGGTACGGGCTCCAACTCCATCCGTGTTGGTGGACTCAGTAAATACACCGATCAACTCATAGACATCCTTTCCGATGTATTGTTGCACCCTAGCTTCCCCGAGGAAGAATTCGACAAGCTTAAAAGCCAAATGATTTCTGGATTGAAGGCCAATGCCGATGATCCAAATGCCATCTCTCGCAACTTACGGGGTGCCGCCATGTATGGCCTCGATCACCCTTATGGAGAGGTAATGACAGAAGAAACGTTAGAAGCCATTACCATAGATGATTGTAAGACCTACTATAAAACCTACTTCCGTCCAAACATCGCCTATATGGTGGTAATCGGAGATATTACCGTTGCAGATGCTAATAAAAAACTCAATAAAGCGTTGAAAAAGTGGAAATCTGCTCAGGTACCTACCCAGGACTATGCGAAAACAAACCGCGCTGTCGCAACTCGCATGGTTTTGGTGGACAGACCATCCGCCGTTCAATCTGTCGTATGGTTAGGTAATGTCATTGACTTACCGCAGGGTCATCCAGATATCGAGCCCTTGCGTTTAGCAAATGAAATTTTAGGAGGACGAGGAGCTTCTGGAAGATTATTCCTTAATCTTCGTGAGGATAAGGGGTACACTTACGGTGCCAACTCGAACTTTGGTGTGGACGAATTGAACTCGACATTCGGAGCATCGGCTAAGATGCGTAACGAGGTGACAGATTCTGCCATCACTGAATTCTTGTACGAGATTAATCGTATGAAAAATGAAAGTGTCACGGAAGAAGACCTCGTCGCGACGAAGGCCAGCTTGAGCGGATCCTTTGGTCGTTCTCTAGAGAGCCCAGCGAGCGCGGCAAACTTTGCCTTGAACATCGCTCGTTATAACCTTCCTTCAGATTACTACAATAACTACCTGTCGCGACTTGAAGCCGTTACTGCTGAGGATGTGATGCGTGTGGCCAACACTTATATGAATGGTCCGTTGACAATTATTGTAGTGGGAAAAGCCCAGGATATTGCGGGTAAGCTTAGTGCTTTTGGTGAGGTAGAATACTTTGATGCCAAGGGAAATGCAACTGAGACACCGACCTTCTTATTTATACCTGAAGGCATTACAAAGGAAACCGTACTGAATAACTATTTCGAGGCCATCGGTGGTGCGGAAGCTTTCCAAAACATCACTTCTTTGGAACAAGAAATGAGCCTTGAGGCACCAGGTATGCCGGGTGCTGTGAGCATGAAAACCGTTAAGAACATTCCGGATTACTACCTTTCTGAGCAAAGCATGCAAGGCATGACCTTGAATAAGGTAGAGTATAAGGATGGTGCAGCGACTCGCAGTGGTATGCGCGGTAATGCTGAATTGGAAGGGGAGGAATTGGCCACAACTTCTAAGGAAGCAAAGTATGTGATCAGCCAACTAGAATGGTTAGAAAATCCAGGGGCTATTAACTTCGACGGGCAAACCTTAGTCAATAATAAGGAAGTCTACCAAATCACTGAAGGCGAGGAAACGTACTACTTCGAAGTTGCTACAGGTCTCCTATATATGAGTGTAGAGACTGCAGAAGGTCCTGAAGGCGACATTACTGTTACTACGGTATTTAAAGAGTGGCAGGAAGTCAATGGTTTGACCTTCGTGAAGACCATCGAGCAAAGTGCCGGTCCGCAATCATTTACAGTGACAATCAATAACACGACCTGGAAATAACATTCGGTACGGCCAAAAAAATTGAATTCCACCCACCCAGCGGCACAGCCGCGGGGTGGTTTTTTATGATTATTTCTTCTTGTTTACCAAATAAATCCCGGTGATAATAACCCCTAAGCCTAGGAGATGGTTCCAAATGATCTGCTCGCCGTCCCATAGTCCCCAGAGCACGGCTACTACGGGAATAGCATAGGTCACTGAGCTTGAGAAAAGGGCGTTGGTGATTTGAATGAGGTAGTTGAACATGATCACGGCGATGCCGGAGCCAACCACTCCTAAAATGGCAATGATGCCGAAATTTGTCCATGCCTGAGGGTCGTTCAAGAACACCTCATGAACGCCAGAGGCGAAGCTGAAAACTATAGTGAATGGTGCGGCGGTGGCTAGGGAAAGGGTCGTGACCGTAAGTGCTTTGAGGTGCGGTAAGTTTGATTTCAAGGTATTGACGCTGGTGCCGTACATGATGGTGGCCAGCACTCCAAAAAGTCCATAGCCCAATTCTCCCTCAATACTAAAACCACCATGTAGGATGGAATTCATTGGGAGGATCAGAATAACAGCACCTAGTAAACCAACGGCCACCCCTTGCCATTGCTTATTGCTGGCTTTTTGCCCGAAGAACCAGCCGCCTATGAGCACAGTGAAAAGTGGGACTAGGGAATTGACGATTCCGACAACACCGCTATCGAGGTGGTTGACGGCGAGGGGGAACAAAACGTAGGGAATGGCGTTTCCTAAGAACCCCACAATGGTTAAAGAAATGAGGTCTTTCTTGCGAAAATGCTTGAAATGACGAAAGCCAATGATTGCCATGAAAAGTGCGGCGATGCTTACGCGCAAGGTACCTACTTGGGTGTAGGAAAAACTTTGAAGGCCACGCTTCATCAAAATGAAGCTTGAGCCCCAGATGATGGCCAGACCGATGAATAGGATCCACGGTAGGGCCGGCGAGTGAGAGGTACTTTGTTTCGACATGCCGCAAAATTGTGACAAATGCCTCACACTTTGACACGATGGAATGTAATTTTGCTGAAAATACTTGAGTATGAGAACCCTTTCCTTCCTTATTTCCCTTTCATTTTTAGTGGTTTCTTGTGGTCAGCAGGAGCCAGAAGTCACCGAAATGCCGTTGCAGCCGGAGACCGTCGAGGTGGTCCCGAACGCGGAAGCAGAAATGTTTGTTTCGGGTATGACCTGTGTGATGAGTTGTAAGGGCGCGATCGAAAAGTCGCTCAATACCCACGAGGGCGTGGCAAGCGTTGTCATTGTGTTTGAGGACAGCGTGGCCACCGTGAGCTTTGATAGCACGTTAGTGAGCGCGGAAGAATTGGCTAATGTGGTCGGTTCGGTGGCCGGTGGCGGGCTGTATAAAGCGACTTTATTAACGGAATAATATGAGAAGCGCACGCATTCGCTTTTGGGCGACCACTTCGTTGGTGTTCATTTTCCTGGTAATCTTGGCGGGGTCCGTGGTGCGCGCAACAGGTTCTGGCATGGGATGTCCCGACTGGCCACAGTGTTTTGGCTACAATATTCCTCCTACAGATGTGGAAACCTTGACGTGGCTTGAGGGCAGAAGCTTTGAGGAGGGTCAGATGATTTTATTAAATGACCAATTCTGGGTGGCAACCTCAGATTTCACCACGGGTGTGGAGTTTGCACCGGAAAATTGGGCCCTGTTTGACCGCCACGACTACAACATTTTCAACCCTGTACATACCTGGATTGAGTTCATCAATAGATTGATTGGTGCCTTGAGTGGCTTGCCGGTATTAGCGCTGGCCATTTTTGGGGTATGGGGCGCGCGACGTAATGTGTGGAACGCTGTGCTCGCTGTGGGCGTACTGTTTCTGCTATTGTTTGAGGCGTGGCTCGGTAAGATTGTGGTAGATGGGAATTTAGTTCCGAATCAAATCACCATACATATGATGGGCTCGGTAGCTATTGTATTGTTGTTACTCGCGCTTCGCGCTCGCAATACGGAAGGCAAATTTTCGTATCCGAAGTCGGTGGTCCGAGGCTTGGTGGCCTTATTGGTGATGCTGGTGTTCCAAATATTCTTGGGTACGCAGACTCGGGAATTGGTGGATTATGCTCTAGAACACGGGGTGTTGCGGACTGAGATCATTGATTCTATTGAAGGGGCGATGCCAAAGGTGCACCGCAGTTTTGCTTGGGGTATTTTGTTGATGACGAGCACCCTATTCTTCCTTCAGCGCAAGCACAGGGTTTCCATTCCCGGCTTTAGACCCTTGGTATTTGCCATTGCAATGGAATGGGCTATTGGTGTGACGTTATTCTTCACGGGATTACCGAAAGCGATGCAACCAGTTCATTTGGTGCTGAGCATTGGTATTTTGGCGTCGATCAGTTATCCTCTTTTTCTTGCTGCACGTAAGTCTTGAGCAGCTCGAAGGCTCGTTCCCACTGTGCTTCATGAACTAAAATCTTGATGCTTAAATCTCCGCCTACCGGTAGGACACTGGCCATTTGGTAATGCTCCAGTGTAGTGCGAATGCTTTGACTTTCTAAGAAGCTCGCAATGAGGTCGGCCTCGATTGGCGTTGCGGCGATGTAGAGGAGTTTATGGTGCATGGGTCCAATTCAGTGTGCTGATCAATTGCAATATTTCCTCACGCATGAATTGGGTCACGGGCGTTAGGCTATCGGCATTCGGCGGGCTGTAGTGGTAGAGTACACCGCGCAGGAAATGTTCAGTGCTGTCGGTTGCGTAAAACTGCGTGGTCGTGGCCGATGCGCCGGAGAGTTCATAGTAGAGCCCATAGACCTTTTTGTCCCTGTATTC
>DMCR01000031.1:978-7852 GCA_003445735.1 Cryomorphaceae bacterium | reverse complement strand
GGCGTGCAGCCAAAACGAGAGCTCTGGAGTGGTCAAAGAATCCAAGCTGATCCAAGGAGTGCTCAACATTGGCTTGAAGGCGGAGACGCTTGATGAGGTGCGGTGGTTAATGGCCATGTACTTACCAGAACCCGAAGGAGTGTGATCGGTATTTGGTCCTGAATCGCTATTGTACGGGCCGCTGCACACTTTCCAATAATGAATAACAGAAGCACTATCTAAAAAGCACGGGTCGAGTGTTCCTTGAACCGTCCAATTATTCACAGCGCCCCAACTACTTCCTTCAAAATCCTCTTCCCAAGGTGCTTCAAAGACCCCACAATCCGTTTGGATGGTAATGTGCGAGGACCAGTCCGAGGTATCTCCGGGCGCGCAGATCGCGCGTACTCTCAAGGTATAGGTGCTATTCGCGGCTAATCCGGAATAATTAAAGGTAGTCCCGGAAGTGATGCTCGTGGGTCCGCTTGAGGGTACTCCATTGCCTTGAGCATACTGTACTTCATAGGTGGATTGTGGATTGAGCGTGCGCCATTCCACCACCGCATTTGCGACGCCTTTAGACTTAATACGAAGGTCCAGCGGGACCCTACACGAACCGTCCCATTCGGTTATGGACAGATCGTCCAAGCTGGCGCGGCAGTTCCCTCCATTGAATTGGGCTGAGATTTGGCGTTGGGCGATAAAGCGGAATTGCACCGTATCATCCACATAACCATTCAATGGGATCACGAACTTATGCCACGGGCTAGATTGACTCACAAAACCACCTGAATTTCCTAAAATACTATCCATAGGGGTCCAATTCGCCACTCCATTCTTCCGCACATCAATGCTCAGCATATCAATCTCCGAACCGTACATGTGGTACCAGAAGGATAATTCAGGCGCGGTATCGTTGGCCAACGAAATCATAGGAGTAATGAGCTTAGCCTCGATATCGTTGAAGGCATAGACGAAATTATCTGAACTTAAATAGCCATTACCTCCGCTAGTATGGTCTCCAGAGGGCCCTGTCAGTGAATTACTCCCGCCCGTAACGGATGGAGCTTTAATCCAAGTAAATCCGGAATCACGCTCCCAACAACTGTTGATACTTCCTTGATTAAAGACGCTGGTAGGGGGAAACCAACCCCCGCCAGTGCCGGAAAATGCTTCTGAATATGGGGTAGTTTTGATGCAGGTTTGGGCGGTAACAATAGTATTACATGAAAGAGTAAAACACGTCAGAATCAACCAACACTTGTTAAATGCAAAACGTAATGGGTCTGGGGCGGTTAACATGTTAATATGACAAAAATAATGTGATTTAGTTCATAAAAGAATATGGCTCCGATAAGTGGTTATACTTGAAGAAGATTATATTTAGTGAAAAGTAGAGCTATGTCTCATCGAATAATTCTATGCTTTTTTGGTATTTCCATGCTGCTAGCTAGTTGTGGAAGAGACACTATCGTACCTGTCGACAACTTTCCTGCTGATTCAACCATTACGCAGGTAGAGTTGGAAAATTATATCAATAGAACTCACATTGCACTTTTGAATAGAAAGCCCACTGCATCAGAATTTTCCCAGAGCATTCAACGGTTGGATATAAACCGATACGATAGGGATATTCGTGATGCATACATTACATCTATTCAGGACATGCAACGTTCCAGATGGGCAGTCTGGCAATTTCTTTCGGATCGAATCTTGGATGGAACGGATACAGCAGATGTATATTGGAGTGCTCAGCGGTACCAGCAGCGCGTAAATAATAGCAGTACTCAGACCGAACAAGATTACTGGCAAGGTTTATTAGACCGTACTAATAATAACATTGCAACATTAAACGGTTGGTACAGCAATGATTCTACGTTCGATGCGTTGATAGGATGGATGGTTCGTATGCCTGTGTATGACGAAATTAATATGGGCACAGAAAACTTTGTGGTGAGTATTTACCAGCACTTTTATCATAGATATCCTACAGATCATGAGTTAGAACAAGCCTCAGATATGGTCGACCGTCAATGGGGATTATTGTATGGAACAAATGGAAACAGTAAGGCAGATTTCATTGGGATTTTCACTACCCAAGGAGAATTCAAACAAGGAATAATTATTAATGTTTTTGAAAGCTACCTGAACAGATTGCCCACTACAGTTGAATCAGATCGATTTTTAAATCACCTAAGTGATGGATGGGATTACCAAAAGCTACAGCGATATTTATTAACGGATTCAGAGTTTGTCAATGGTTAGATCAATTATTTCCATAGTATTCTTTGGACTGCTCGTTAGTTGTCAACCGGAAACCGTCTATGATGTTGGCACACTAAAGCCAAACGCAGATGGGGAGAAAACCGAACTAAAAGATGATCTCCAATTCATGAGTATAGCATACCGTGATCTTTTCGAAGAGGAGGTTCCTCCAGGTGTATTAGAATTCATGCGTACCGCCTACATCAGTCTAGGTGATAAGGAATTAGTGGTTGATAGAGTAGTGCAAGCAATGTTAAGCAGTCCAGATGTTGAGATTCCCTCACAGACTGATATGTTAGGGGCGAAAAAAGAATTTGTTCAAACGACTTATCGAAAATTTCTCCTTCGAGATCCTTCAAGTTTTGAGGAGGCTTATTGGGTGAGTCAATTGACAGAAAACCCTAACTTATTAGTAAAAGATGTCTACTACATATTTATGACAAGTCAAGAATACAAATACTACTAACCCATGGATAGAAGAAGCTTCCTAAAGAAATCCGCACTCGGTACCGCAGGTTTTGCTATTCCCACCATTCTACCTACGGGAAGTTTATTTGCGGCAACCGGCTCAAGACGAGTAAATCATGTCGTTTTCTGTTTATTTGCCGGAGGTGTACGGAATGTAGAAACCATTTTTAAAAACGAAGGAAACCTCATGCCGGCCATGATTAAGGGTTCGTCTAGTATAAGCAGTGATATTGCAGGTGGAATAACGGCGATGCCAACAAGTCCGCTTTCGAAAACCCTTCAGGAGTACGGCACGCTATTCACAAATGTTAAGTTCATTGATGGTCCTACGGGTCATTTTAATGGCCATACTTCGGCCATCACGGGGCAACATACTACTTCTACCTTAAGTCTAAGAGATAACCCTCCGTTTCCTACGGTTTTTGAGTTATATCGTAAACATAACTCGCCTGTACATGCGGCAAAAAATGCTTGGTGGGTAAGTAGAAGCAATAATTTATATCCTCTACTGAATCATAGTACAGACCCTTCTTATGGAGTGCAGTATGCAGCGAATCAAATTGCACCTAACTCGTTTTTCAGCTGGGATGTAAGTGCTAATCTCAAGCATGAATTAGAATTCACTGGTTCTAAGGCCGAAACCATCGATGACTTGCGTAAGTTTATGGACAGCAACTTCACAACACCGGTTTCGTTGAATAATGGCGTAGTCAATAATAAGGAGGATAGGTTAGCTATATCGAATTGGATAACGTCTATTCAAAACCAAGTAACCTCCGGACAGTTGAATAACCCTTGGGGAGTAAATCCGTGGATGAGCGGTGATCAATACAATATTTTCTACGCTGAAGAACTTATAAAAACTTTTCAGCCTGAACTCCTAGTGGTTAGTATGTTCGATGTAGATACAGCTCATTCTGATTTTACGGGTTACTGTAGCGCTCTTCATCGTGCAGATTATGGTGTTGCACATCTATGGGATACTATTCAAAATACTCCCGGTATGAAAGATGATACCATTATGATAGTCATGCCAGAGATTGGAAGGAATCAAACCACAAATAATTTAGTGGATATTTATGGCAGGTTAGGTCTTGATCACACCAATGGAGACCCTTTATCTCGTGACGTGTTCTGTATGGTAGTGGGTCCTCCTGGAGTAGTAAATCAAGATAAGACTGAGAATGCACTGCAAGCAACTGTTGATGTTGTCCCAACGATAGCAGATATTTTAGGTTTTGAGCAAGATATTCCTATATCACTACCGGGTCAATCACTATTAAGCGCCTTCGTATGATAAAGCAATGGCCCATTTTTATTTTGCTTTTGGCGCTAATTTCATGTGGTACTGAACAACCTCCGAATCCATTTGACATAGGAACTGGAGAGCCTGTTGATACTGCCAATCTTACGGGTTTTGCCGCTTTGCATGAGAAATTCTTAGAACCACGTTGCGCAAATCCCGCCTGCCACGATGGAACATTTGAGCCGGATTTCAGAACGGTTGAAGGCAGTTACAACACCTTAGTTTATCATCCTGTGGTTAAGAACGATGAGAACGAAACCTTCGAGTACCGCGTTGTACCTGGTGATGTAAATCAAAGCTGGTTGATCAATAGATTAATGACTGCTAATGATACATTAGGTAGAATGCCATTGTACGCCGAGCCATTGACATGGGATGAGGTTAAAGAGTTTTCAGACTGGATCATGGCGGGAGCTCCAGATGCACGTGGAAATTTACCCATTGAGCCAAATGAAGTACCAAGATTTGAATGGTATGTTGCTTTCTCGGGTGATATGGACTGGAATAATACTCGTATAGATAATAATCGCCATGCTTGGGAATTTCCGCTTCCTGCTGCTGTAGATGATACCGTCCGATTAGTTTTTAGAATGAATGATGATATGACGGAACCATCTTCCTTTCCAAACGTAAAAGTTTGGTTATCAGATAACGAAGATTATGATAATGCCGTTTCATACAATGCTAATTATCTAACCGGAAGCTTTTGGAATCTGATGTTCCCACCGAATACCTTTAACATGGGAGATACTAATTATTTCTATTTAGAATTTACGGACGGTACACATAATGTTATGGCCCCTGAATTCGACTCGCCGTGGTGGTATAAAGATCATTGTAGCTTCTATATTGAATGATGAGGTATCAAATTCTACTTTTATTAATTACCTTGTTTGCCAGTAGTTGCGATCGTAACAAATACGTACCTCAAATTACCCTTGAAGAAATAGGACCAGATCAAGTAGTTGCTTTGGAAGACAGCATCTACATGCGCATAGGATTTTACGATAAAGACGGTGATTTGGGAGAGAATTTTACTGATGATAGAAACCTTTTTGTTCTGGATCACAGATTAAATCTGACCCACGAATTTAGGATATCGAATATCGTACCAGGTGGTGCAGAAGTACCTATTCAAGGATCTTTAGAGTGGACTATCCCTAGTATTTACATTACTAATGGAAACGCTTCGCAAAAGGTGAGTTACTCCATTTATGTTGTTGATAGAGCGGGCAATCAGAGTAACACATTGGAAACTCCACAGATTACAATCACTGAATAGGTATGGGTGCAACCACATTAACCCTTGTTCTTGTAGGCTTTACAATCGTTGGAATTTTAATGGGAAGAATGACCTCCACAAAATCTGTGGACGACTTTGCTCTTGGGGGTAGAAGTATGGGTTTTTTCCCGTCGTTGATGACCCTAAGCGGAACGTTTGTGAGTGCGGTGACGCTCATGGTCTATACCAGTTTCGTCTACATCTATGGTATTTCTGCGGCCTGGATTTTCATTGGTTATACCATTGGTTTTCTGATATTTATACCATTTGCATTAAAGTTATATCGACTAGGAGTGCAACACGGCTTCTTCACTTTGACGGATTATTTTGTATTTCGATACGGCCGCAAAACCGCCCGCTGGGTTATAGGTACCATCTTCGTGTGGTACGTGGGGTTATTGAGTACTCAATTACTCGTCGGGTCCAACCTGCTTAATGAACTCGGTGGTATACCTGTGAATATTGCCAAGGTGAGCATGCTGGTGTGTGTATTGACTTATTTATTGATTGGGGGCTTTGGTTCCGTGGTAAAGACCGATATGTTCCAATTCATGGTCATTTTCCTAGTCCTCATCTTGGTTACCTTAACCATACAACAAGGGGGTGACGTTCCGGAAGAAATGTACGAGCCCTTCAATGCGGGGCCCGTAAACATCGTTGCGTTCTTGCTGCTAGGTATCCTCACGCCCTTTGCTACCCAAGATTACTGGCAAAAGGTTTTCGCGATGAAGAATGAAAAGGTCGTCAAGCAAAGTTTCCGCGTAGGGGCAGGGGTGAACATACTACTTACGGTGGCGCTCACCTATGTAGGCTTGATTGCTAGGGCCCAATTTCCATTTTCAGAAGGCATTACCAATGAACATGCGGAAATGATGGTATTGCGTACGTTCACGGAATTAGTCCCGCCAGAATTTCAAATTGCAGTACTCATCGCCTTTTTCGCAGCCATTCTTAGCACTTCGGACACCTATCTGTTCCTACTTAGCCTAAATGTCACTAATGACCTTTTCCCAAATAAGGAGGAGAGTGCCCAGGAGGGGATTCAACGCATTCGTAAAGCCCTGGTAATCGTGGGAATCCTAGCTTTGCTCATCGCCCTATTTTTCCAGCGAATCGAGGATATTGTGGTCACGTTTAAGGCTTTGGGTATAGGTATATCCCCAGTGATCTTCTATGAATGGGCTGGAAAGCACGACAAACAAAGTTTGGTCCGCGCCCTTGTGGTTATGACCATCGTGAGCTTATCCGCGAGTTTATGGATGATGTACACGGCCGGTAAGATAGATCCAGCCATTGCATTTGTTAGTATAGGAACCTCTTCTATTGTCTACGGTGTGAGCTATGCCTTGAGAAAAAAGGCATAAAAAAACCCGCGTGGAACGCGGGCTAAACAAACACAATCAAGTGTTAGGTGAAAAGCTCTTCTACGGGGCTGTTGTCTGTTTCCTCGACCTGTGTCTGGGGCAGCCCTTCAATCACCACAACGGGCTTTTGAATGGTTTTAAAAGGGTACATAATTATTTCGTTTTGGTTGGGTTATGGTATAAATATACCAATAATTCGCTCAAAACCTA
>DMCR01000031.1:0-584 GCA_003445735.1 Cryomorphaceae bacterium | reverse complement strand
GAACGATGCGTGCGACTTTTTCGAATCCGGCATCTCCTTGAATTTTGATGATGTACATGCCCTGGCTCAAGGTGCTCATATCTATGAATAATTCTGCTGGACCACTGGGGAGCAGGCGGCCAGCGAGTTCTTGAACTAATTGACCGTTTTCATAGTATAGGCGTGCTTCGATATTTTGTTCTACCTCGAGGTTGAACTCAACCGTTACAATGCTATTGTCCGCCACTGGGTTAGGGAAAACACGACCTCCGTTCGGATGGAGTGGGACAATGGTATCGTTGCTGAAGACTTGGGAAATGAATGTACGGTTCTGGTTAGGTCCGTCTCCATAGAATCCTGCCATCCATGCTTCGGAAGGAATAAGCTCACCATTGGCATCGAACATCGGCTGTACGCCGAAGTAATCGCCCCAACGCTCGTAACTGTCGCTGTGTCGATCCACAAAGGTCGTACCGTTTTTTAAATCGATCGGATCAGAGAAGGTAGTGTCATTACCGATCAATACGGCCCCCATGCCTGGGTGACCGTCGATGGAAGAGAAGTTGAACCCGATTAAACACTGGGTTTGCTTGGAATGTACTCCG
>DMCR01000114.1 GCA_003445735.1 Cryomorphaceae bacterium | reverse complement strand
ATCACCACATTCATCCCGCTCAATCGAATAACCTCGTGCAATTGGTGACGACGTTCGTTGATTACCCCGAAACGAGGCATAAAAACGCGTACCTGATGACCGCTATCGTTGGTCTTTTTCGCCAAGGCAAGCGTAGTGCTTGAAATAGTGTTCTCGGGTAAATACGGATGAATTTCTTGTGAGACGAACAGAACTCTCTTGCTATCCATAAAGGGGACGTTAGTTAGAAATAAGAATGCAAAGATACCCATTTTGACCCTTTATATCAAAGAATAGCCTAGTTTTGAGCCCTTTTTAACACTTTATGCAGCGCATTTCATCCTTAGCAGAATTGGACCATTGGAAAGGCCTTTTACCTGGAGATACTTTAGGCTTCGTACCTACCATGGGCGCTTTGCATGAAGGGCATCTGAGCCTAGTCAATATGAGCCTTGAACGGGGGGACAAAACTTTGGTTAGCATTTACGTAAATCCCACTCAGTTCAACAATCCTGAAGATTTAGTCAAGTACCCCAAAACCCTCGAGAAGGATTTAAAGATGCTAGAAGTGGTGGGTTGTGATGCGGTTTTCTTACCAACGGCCGAGATGCTCTATCCTGAAGGGTTGAAATCTAGAGCGTTCTCTTTTGGATTCTTAGGCCTCCATATGGAAGGGGCTAAGAGACCCGGTCACTTTGAGGGCATGGCAACGGTGGTGACCAAATTCTTCGAACTGATTCAGCCAGATTTTGCCATTTTCGGCGAAAAGGATTACCAGCAGCTTTGTATTATTCGCCATGTCGTAGCGGGGGAGAATTGGCCGGTGAAAATTGTACCGGGGCCTACGGTGCGTGAGGAGGACGGTTTGGCCATGAGCAGTCGTAATCTTAGGTTGAGCGAGGTGGAACGTGCAGAGGCGGCAAGCATTTATGCCGTACTGTCCAAAGCATGTAAAGAGGCCGAGAGTTTTAACAGTGTAGCAGAGTTAAAAAGCTATTGTATGGAGGCGCTCAACGCGGTGCCTTCATTATCCGTGGAGTATATTGAATGTTGTGATGAAAAAGAGCTGCAGCCCGTGAGAGAATTGGACCCTAAATCCCCAACGAGACTCTTTGCTGCGGTGCAGTGCGGAAATGTCCGACTCATCGATAACCTTCCTCTTTTTTAACCTACTTTTGCCGGATGCAAATTGAGGTAGTTAAAAGTAAAATTCACCGTATACAAGTAACCGGTGCGGAACTAGATTATATAGGATCCGTCACCTTGGACGAGGACTTGATGGACGCCGCCGGATTAGTACAGGGTGAACGCGTATACATCGTGAACGTCAACAATGGGGAGCGTTTTGATACCTACATCATCACCGGAGAACGCGGCAGCGGCGAAGTGACTTTAAACGGTCCCGCAGCGCGACGTGTTCAGAAGGGCGATATCATCATTATCATCGCATATGCTAGTATGGGTGTGGAAGAGGCCAAGAGCTTCAAGCCCACCATCATCTTCCCAAACGAATCGACAAATTGCCTCAGCTAATGGTGGCGTGGGTGAAGAAAGTAGCACAGTATGTCCTATTCTTGGGTATAGGTCTAGCATTGTTGTACCTCACCTTCAAAAATGTAAACCCAGTAGATCTTTGGGACAACCTGAAAGCTGTCTCGGTCAAAGGCCTGATCGTCATCGTTGCTATTGGGTTTTTAGCCATCATTTTCCGTGGTCTTCGTTGGGTACAAATGCTAAAAAGCTTGGGCTATGAGGTGCATAGTGTGCGCGCCATTGCCGCAGTGGCCTTTAGCTACCTGGTAAACCTGGTAACCCCTCGAGTGGGCGAGATAGCGCGTTGTACTGCACTTAATAGAACGGACAAGGTGCCCATCGATAAATTGGTCGGAACGGTTGTACTTGAGCGCGTCGTTGATACCCTCTTGTTCCTCGTTGTGGTTCTGAGCACCGTAATCCTCTCGAGCGATGAATTAAGTGATTTTATGGTACAAAGCGGAGCCCAATTACCTCAGTTTTCCATAACCGCCCTCGTCCTCGCAGGGATAACCCTTGGTGGTGGGGTTTTATTGGGTTATTTCACCCGTAATATCTGGATGCAATGGGGTTTTACGCAGAAAATTATAGGATTTACTACGGGGATGGCAGAAGGTCTTCGCAGCTTGGGAACTGTCAAAAATAAACCATTGTTCTGGTTCTATTCTATCGGCATTTGGACCTGCTATGTAGGGACCATTGCCGTGGGGTTCACCGTTTTCAGTGGGCTCGAAAGCATAGGACCTGAGCAAGCCTTCTTTGTGAGCGTAGCTGCGGGTATGGGATATGTCATACCAGTTCCAGGTGGTATTGGCGCCTATCACTACCTCGTTTCCAAAGCCTTGGTCGTTTTGGGACTCACGGCATTTATAGGCACATCTTTCGCCACCCTCATTCACAGTTCACAAAGCTTAATGTTTGTCGTAACTGGCGCCTTGGCTTTTGTTTTTCTCTATTTTGCAGGAAGAAAATAATCCTTCCTCATGGCAAAAAAGAAAAGCGTATTTATTTGTACTCAATGTGGTACCCAACACAGCAAATGGATGGGACAATGTCAAGGGTGTAAAGAATGGAATACGCTCGTCGAGGAGATTGCCTTAAAGAGCAAGCCAGACCCCAGGGCTTGGAGTGGCGATTCCGCCGCGGCAAAACCCGTCCGTATTGACGATGTTGAGCACACCTCAGTACAGCGTTTTCCGGTGCCAGATTATGAATTTGCTCGTGTTTTGGGCGGGGGAATAGTTCCGGGTTCCGTGACCCTGTTGGGCGGTGAACCAGGCATAGGGAAAAGTACCTTATTACTGCAGCTAGCGTTGAGTTTTACCGGAACAGTGGCCTATATTTCTGGGGAGGAAAGCCCTTCGCAAATCAAATTGCGCGGGGAGCGCATAGGGAAGGCGGTGAGCGAATTGTATTTACTCAGCGAGACCAAGACCGAAGCGATTTTCAATCATCTAAAGAACGTAAGACCTCATTTGGTCATTGTAGATTCTATCCAAACCTTACACGTTCCTCATGTGGAGAGCACGCCGGGTTCGGTGGCCCAAATCCGCGAGAGCGCCGCGAGCTTCATTAGGTACGCGAAAGAAACGGGTACGCCGGTGTTGTTGATTGGCCATATCAATAAAGAGGGCAGCATTGCCGGTCCGAAGATTTTGGAACACATGGTGGATGTGGTCTTGCAGTTTGAGGGCGATCCCAATCTGTTGTACCGCATTCTTAGAGCACATAAGAACAGATTTGGATCCACTCATGAGATAGGGCTTTATACGATGGAGCAAGGCGGATTATATGGGGTAGAGAACCCTAGCGATCTGCTTGTGACCAAGCAGCATGACGGACTGAGCGGAAACGCCGTGGCTGTGATGGTGGAAGGAGTACGCCCGATGTTGATTGAGATGCAAGCCCTAGTATCCACCGCCGTATATGGAACGCCTCAGCGCTCAACAACCGGCTTTGATACGCGTAGACTGAACATGCTATTGGCGGTGTTGGAAAAACGATGTGGGTTTAGGTTAGGCCAAAAGGACGTATTCCTAAACGTAACGGGAGGGCTGAAGGTCGATGATCCAGGATTGGATTTGGCGGTAGTTGCCGCCATCTTGAGTTCGAATGCAGATGAGCCTGTTTCTGGCAAGGTATGTTTTGCTGCCGAGATAGGTTTGACCGGAGAGGTGCGCCCGATCACGCGTGTGGAGCAGCGGATTAAGGAGGCAGAGAAATTGGGCTTCGATAAAATCTACATCAGCGGACACCACCAAATTGAAAAATCCCACTACGACATTGCCATAGTGGGATTGAAACGTATTGAAGAATTGGTCCAAGCCCAATTCTAATCCATCTTACTCGCCGCCTTCCAACAGGTTGGCCAGCTCGCTCAAATCTGGAGTCAAAATAATTTCAGTACGACGGTTCACCGCTTTGTTTGCCGGACTATCGTTGTCCACTAAAGGCACAAATTCACCGCGACCTGCTGCCGTAATACGCTTTGAATCTAGTGACGCATTGGTCGTTAGGATCTTCACCACGTTCGTGGCACGCATCACACTTAAGTCCCAGTTGTCGCGCACTTGGCTCTGACCACGGTATGGATCATTGTCCGTATGGCCTTCAACCAAGATGCTGATGTCTTGATTTTCCGCCAGTACACCTGCTAAATTCTGTAAAGCAATCTTACCATTCGGCGCCACCTCCCAAGATCCTGGGGCAAACAACAAGCTGTTTTCCAAGCTCACATAAACTTTTCCATCACGCATATTCACAGTTAAGCCCTTGCCGGTGAATCCGAGCAATGCATCTGCCACCTTCTGGCGCACGTAGTTCACGGTACTGTCCTGACGGCCAATGATGCGCTCAAGTTCTTCCATGCGGGTACGTCCTTTTTCCAACATACGACGTTCAGTGTTCAAGCTATCTTCCTTCGCTTGTAAACGGCTCTGCATCGTCGCAATCTCATCCATCAACGCCTTGTTTTCACGGGCACTCGCAGCAATGAGTGTACTGTTGTTGTCGAGCAAGTAGTCGTACTGCTTGGATAAGCGATCGTACTTCGTTTGTAGGGTGCGCATGCGCTCAAACGATGCCATAGTGTCCTCAACGAGGATGTTAACGGTGCGGCGTACTTCGCCTATTTCGCGTTGGAGCTCGGTATTCTCCGCCGCCCTTTTTTCACTCTGTTGGCGTAGTTGATCCGCTTCGTTTGTGAGAATATCGTACTTCTCTTGAAGGGTTCGGTGCACCTTGGTGCTCACACAAGAGGTGGTCAAAAAACCAACCACTGCAAAGAGAATGATGCGCTTCATGGCAAGTTATTTTTTGGAGTCTGATTTTTGATGAAGCCCGATTATTTCAATTCTACCGCGACAGTCCCTACCAAATAACTATCTGTCATTACAACGATAGTGTAGATGCCTGGGGACAATTGTACAGGTGCATCTACCGCACGACCTGCAGCAATACAAACCTCTGTCGCCTCACCTGTGAAGTTTATAGTCGCTGAACCATTGAAGTTCGAGCGCTCACCGCCTACCACTGCAACATTCCCTTCAGGACCGTCAACTGGCTTGCCGTTTAGACCAATCCACTTCGCGTAGAAAGTGGTTTCACCTTGTTCCGCAATGCGGTTTTTGGCGAGGGTGATACACACATTTAATTGGTCCGTACGCTTCGCACGACGCGTCTTGCGCTCCTTGCCATTACTCGCGATACGAACCGCCCGAACTGTTGACGAAGCGATCACTAATCGCTGGCCTTTCTCTACTGTCTCGCGCAAACCTGTGTTTTGACCTTGCAAATTCGCATTCGCATCTAGAGCATTGTTCAAGCTGTCAGCAATCATCTGCTCGTGCAACTTCAATGCAGCATATGCTGTGTTCGTGCTGTCCAACTGCGCGACCAAAGCTGCGTTCTGCTTCTTCATTCTTGCCAAACGGCTACGATACGCTGTTAATTGCTTCTTGTTTTGAACATTCACGGTATTGATGCTGTCAATTAATGCACCTAGACGTTGGGTTTCGTATTGAATAAAGCCATTCAAGCTGTCATTTGCGCCCATTTGAGACAAAAGATCTGCTTTCATCTCAGACAATTCGATAGTTAATGCTTGCTTTTCGAGCTCTAGGGTATTATTCTCTTGACTTCTCAAGTAAAGTAATCCCCCCAACACCAATACGGCTATAGCCAATATAGCTACGACCCAACCTAATTTCTTATTTCCCTCTTCGGTACTCATCTGATTTTCAATCTTAACAATTACACAACGAAACTAAAAAAATCCTCTTCTCCCTGCAGTTTCCAAACCCTTAAGTTTTTTAACAAGGATGGTATTTCCTGATCAATGCCACCCGTGCAGAGCCTAATTATCCCTTGACGAGCAAAGTGTATGCCAAAGCCAAGTAGGATTAATGTCTCACCACGAATGGACGTTGAACCATCCCATTGACAGTACGGATTTCTACGAGGTAGGTTCCGGTGCTAAAACCACTAAGGTCGTAGTCTTTTTCAAAGATGCCATTTGTGGTAGTCATGGTCGTGTTGAACAACACCTGACCCACGTAATTCATAACGCGCATCTGCACTTCTTCTCCTTGTTCGGCTGTTCCGCTGATGTGAATCAAGCCAGTGGTTGGGTTAGGGTACATAAGGATGGATTGAGCCGCTTGCTCTTCCAAACCGATGCCTTGAATGTTCACGAAGATCTGCTGTGAAGTCGTATCACAATCGCCATACAACTTCAACACTGCCGTGTACTGTCCATTTGAAGTATAGGAGTGGCTATGAGTGCTGCCCATACCGGTGGCATTAGAACCGTCACCGAAGTTGATGAAATAGCTATTATATCCTGAAGCACCACCCCAAGTAAATGTGATGTCCGCAAAGCTGGTACCGATGCTATCAATACTATAGTTCGGGTTGCCCACGTTGATGGCAGAACAGCTGTCCGTAGTGAAGCTGTAGTACATTTTCAAGGAGGTATCGCCTGGGGCACAAACCTCAGCAACATCAAAGAAGTAGGTCATTACTGGTGCCAAACCGGTCATTGACGCCATCGCCGAAGTAGAGGTACCTACCATGGTGTTGGTGGAACCTGAAGCAGAATAGTGGTAAATGAAGGTACCATTGCCTCCAGTCCAAGAGATATCTGCGAAGGTGCTGCCCATATTAGCGACCGCAAGGTTGTTTGGCGTGGCACAAGATGGCGTCACACAGTTTGCGGTTAGGGTGTCAACTGGGCCGGCGCTGAAGTTTCCGGAAGAAACGCTTACGCTTTGACCGTTCGATCCGCTCAAGGTGTAGTATACCTCTGACGGGTAAGAGCCTTGTGCGCCATTGACCACTGCGATTTCTGTGCCTGCACAAACCTGGAAGTCGATGATCAAGCTATCTCCTGTAGTGAAGCTTGGTCCGAAGGTCTGCCCGAAGGCACCGTTGAAGTAAAGGTCTACAGTAGCACCGTTCCATCCATCACCATAAGTATCGTACATGCTCATGGTGAAATCACAAAGATCTGCGGTATCACACATGCCGGTACAGAATGCTACTGGACCTAGGGTATCAGAGATACCATTTGCGCCACAGTATTGGATAACGATCACCTCGTAGCAAGAACTTGAAGACAAACCTGTGATGGTGAAGTTATTCGAGGTGGTGGAGTCAATCCCTGGTGTGAACCCTGTACCAGTAGCTTGCAAAAAACCCGTAGGGCCCCACTGGTACACATAAGTTCCATTCCCACCGTTCTGGTTGAAGGTGAAGGAGGCATCGTTCTTACCTGCATTATAGGTTAAGTTCGACGGTGCAGGGCAGAGGACATTACAGTTTGAGCTAAAGCTTGCCATTTGTGTACCGACTGTAGTGGCAGAAGTTGCCGAGTAAGAATCAATGGTCGAACCACCAGAGATTACGTTCAAACCGATTTCACCTGGGTAACCTCCCTCGTCTGAAACCACGATGGTAAAAGATCCACCCGTACAAAGGCTAATCGTTTCGGTGTAACTGATACCCGTAATAAAATTCGCCCCAAGAGTATATTCAACGCTTCCATTCGAGTTCAAGACCTCCACTTCAGCACCATTCCATCCGTCGCCATAAGTATCCGTCAACTCAATGTCGAACGTACACATTTGCGAGAGAGAACACGCTAATGTTTTGAACGATACAGGACCATATCCTGGGGAGATGGTGCTGTCCGAACACATTTGAACGACATATACATCGTACGTTGTGTTTGATGTCAAACCAGTCAGCCAAGCGGGTGAACCTGTGACTTGGACTTGGGTTCCAGTTCCTTGTGTAAATCCAGAAGGGCCGTACTCTAACCATGTCGCGATTCCGCTCGCGCTGTAGGTAATTTGAGCCGAGTCCATGCCCACTGTACCTAGAGCGATGGCCGATGGCGGCAAACATGGAGGCGCATCTTTGATTAGGATATCTTCAATATACACGGCATTGTAGGTACTGGTATCTGAAGACACAATCGCGATGTGATCGTCGGACATGTTGTATCCGGTGCTCGAATCAAAGTATACGGTAAATTTGGTCCAAATACCCCCATTTGGAACCGAAAGGGTGTCGATGATGTCTAAACTCGATAAGCTCGATGGCGAGCTCACTGTGCCCACATATACATCATTGCCTGTGGACCAGCCCGTGTTTGCGAGCCAGATATCCATTTGCTTCGTGCCGCTGTCCAAACCGATCACGGCTGGGCTCACTAGAGCTTCATAAGCTGCATCGTAAGAGTTGTAGAGGTAATAGTAGTTTGAGCTACTTAATGGAGAGATGCTCCACGTCGAATTATAAATATATCCATATCCTGCCGCGCCCGTTTCCTCCACATAGTACCAACAAGACGGCGCATTTGGATTCAAATACGACCCGACAGAATCGTTATCGAAGCCCTCATAAATAGGCGTGCCCATGGAAGCACACAACGTTTTTACCGAATAAGGACCTACTGTTGTACTGTATCCGTTACCCGCGCCGCTACAATCTGTCTCGAGAAAAAATTCGTACCAAGTATTCGGGTTCAAACCTGCGATGGTGGCCATAGTATCGTACACCGTAATAGACGTAGGCACAGCTGATGAACCCATCACGTTGTAGTCCACGGTGAACACAGAATCGCTACTCGTCCAAGTAATGGTGGCTGTGGTATCCGTAGCTGTTAAACTGGCCAACACTGGCGCTGGACAAGCTGGCGGAGTAGTTACCGTGACCGTGTAGTCGTGCGTTTCACCATAAATAAAATTGCTACAGCTTTCAGAAGCGCCGATAGTGGCCGAATAGTTTGAACGTACGCGTAATCGGTACGACCCCAAACTAACGGTAGAAGGAATAGTGATTGACCCAACTGAGGAGCTCCAAACATTGGTAGGACTGGACCACAAGTGTTCCCCGCTATCAGAGAAATCACCATCATCATTGAAATCTACCCAAATAGCAAAGTATTGTGTAGAATAATTCGAAGTGAAGGACACTGAGGTAGGGACAGTCTGCTGTATAAATATTGTATCGGTAGTTTGTACATTATAATAAGGAGACGAAGTACATCCCGTCGCTGTATCAGAGAAATTCCCGATGAATACGTCGTCGATATCATCTCCAACTGTACATCCTGTGGAATACGAAGGCGTACAGTAGGACTGTGCTTGAACAGCAAAGCTGAAAACGCCTAAGGCAATGGTTAGTAGTAGTTTTTTCACGCCGTGAAATTTTAAATAAAGGTACAGAATAATTGGTCCTATCATACTTACTCACACTACCCAAAGAGGGAGTGTAGAGAAATTATCGAGTAAAGGAAGATCTAATTGAGCGAAAAACCACTTTTAATCGCGATTTTTGAAACCATGCGATACCATCTATTCTTCTTCATCGCCCTAATACTTGAAGGTTGCGCCGTTCAAAGCCGGCCACAAGGGGGACCGCGTGATGAAAAACCCCCTGCTATAGTCGCACAAAGTCCGGTCATGGGCAAGTTGAATTGGTCCGGGAACACCGCCGAAGTCACTTTTGACGAGTACATACAAAGCAAAAACCTACGCACTGCAATAACCACGACCCCTGTCTTGGAAGGCATTGAAGCCGAAATCAAAGGCAAGCGACTAAGCTTAAAGTGGGAACCACAGGAATTGCTATCGAACACCACTTACCGGATTTCCCTAGGCGATGCCATAGGCGATCTCAACGAAAATAACGCTTACCCAAATCTTCAATTTGTTTGGAGCACAGGCCCCTATATCGATAGCCTTAGCTTGCAAGGCACCATTGTTCCCAGCAAAAAGACACCGTTCGACAAACTCAACGTCTGGCTTGTCCCCGCCGGAACAGATACAGTAAGCACTCCGGTATTTAGCGGTACTCCTGATAAGGAAGGGAATTTTTCCTTTGCTTACATGCCCGCTCGAACCTTTGATGTTTTAGTCTTTGAAGATGTGAATTTCAATGGCTCTTGGGATTGGGAAACGGAGCCTTTTGGCATGTCAAAAAACCACCCTACTGGGATGGATTCTACCCCATTTACCATGCCTTTTTTTAATTCGACATTTACAACTCCAGAAAGTCCGAAAGAGGGAATAATCGATTCCATAGCCGCTTTATTAGATACTGCAAAAGCAGAGAGTCTAGGGCACTTAGTGTTGGTGGTACCACCGGTAGATTCGGTTACTTACGGATGGCTGATGCACGAGAGTGGATATGAGAAGAGCTTCGTATTTCGCCCGGAACGACAGGCCGATACGATCTATGTAAACCTTGGAAACTTGTTGCCAGGCAAGTACACATTCAAGGGATTTGTAGATGAGAATTTAGATTCGAATTGGACCCCGGCCTCCTGGTTTAACAATCTTCCCGGAGAATTTATTTTACCGGAACAAACTTTTGAACTCAAAGGTAATTGGGATCTTGAACAACCGCTGAACTTTAAGCTATGAAACGCAGACAATTAATTCTATTTCTACTCTTGTTTGGTGCTGTATTCCAGGGCTCGGGTCAATCCTACATCTCAAGGTTATGGAATACTAAGAAATACAGCGAAATCATAGAATATTCACCCAAAGGCCAATCGCTTAGCGGACAGGATAATGTGCTGATTGGCCGCTCCTATATGAGTTTGGAAACGCCGCAGCCTACCGACGCACTTCGCCATTACGACATAGCTATATCCAAGCGTTGGCAGCGCGAAGACTTGTACTTCTTTCGCTCAGAGGCAAATTATGCTTTAGGGTATTTCAATGAAGCACTCGTAGACCTCGAGGTATGTCTTCAAATGCGGCCGAATTACCAAAAATATCTGCTCTTCAAAGCCGCCATTGCCTACGAGAAAGGAGACAAGACTTTGGCCTATAATACGTATGACATTTTATGTGATCTATACGAAAAACAAGTCCCTTTCTACATGATGGCTGTCATTTCCTTAGAGCGAGAAAACTACTACAAGGCACAACAGCAAATCGATGCTAACATGCTCCGTTTCGAGCGCGGTAAGGAATTCTGGACCTTCACCGCCGAACAGCAGGTAGATTTAGAGTGGCGTGTATATAAAGATTATCCAAAGGCACTCAAGACGCAAGATGCCCTATTATCCTACCACAGCGACAATGCGCAATACCTCATCAACCGTATTCTCCTGCTTCGACTTGAGCAACAAGATAGCTTGGCCCTCTTAGCTGAAAACGACTTGCAGGACCGCTACAATACGAACCGAATTCCATTGGACTACTACAAAAAAGGGAACTTCCAAGTGGGTGAATACAACCGCGACAATGGGGTGGTTGAAGATTACCGCTTTTTCCGACCGAAGTTGAACAATGACACGAAATATGCCCGCTATTACCTCAGTGAAGGCGGCCAAGTAATGGGCCGGCATTGGGCCGGCTTGACAGGCAAAGCCAAGGATACGACCCTACGCTATTGGAATTTCCACCGCGGCGAAGAGACCTTTGCCGTTCCCGCTGTGGACACCAGCTATACTGGGTTCGTATTTTTATTAGAATTACCCGATTCGCTCTTGCAACCCTTCCGTCCGCAAGCCATAGATACCATAAGCTTAATTCCAGTGGTAGATGGCGAACGCACTCTTATGGATTCCACACAGATACCAGTGGCGCCCGAAGAATTGGACACCACACAAAGCTCAAAAGCCGTCCTTCCAGAAGATACTATTGAGCGTTAAGTAGGATTTGAATATCCTGAATCAATAGGTCCATTTGTGCGTCGCTTGTGCCGTCGTAAAAACCGCGAATGCGCTTCTTCTCGTCAACTAATACCACGTTTTCCGTGTGAATGAAATCGTGCTCGTCAAAGCTCGTGCCCGGTTCCATTACCGCAAAATATTGGCGGCGAGCCATGCGGTAGAGTTCCTCTTTTTCACCGGTCAATAAATGCCATTTACCTTGAACGGCGCCAATGCGTTGGCCGTATTCGTACATGATCTTAACTGTGTCAATCTCAGGCATCACCGTGTGACTAACTAAATTCACCCTAGGCTCATCTTTGTAGGCCTCTTGAATGCGTTGGAAATTCTGTCCCATCGTAATACAAATGGTAGGACAGGTCGTGAAAAAAAAGTCCGCCACATAAACTTTATGGCGCAGCAATGAAGAATCCACCGCATTGCCCCATTGGTCCACTAATTCAAAGTCCCCGATGCGGTGACCGCGCCCTATGCGTTCCAAATCATCGTCTACCACCGCAGGGTTCAAATCCACGGGATTGTAGATCGGCAGAACACGCTTGGGCTTGAGCTTTTGAAAGGACGCATATGTCCCTATTACAAAGACACTTAAGAGCGCAATGATTTTAATCCAT
>DMCR01000012.1:10925-15893 GCA_003445735.1 Cryomorphaceae bacterium | reverse complement strand
AGGGTTGCGTGGATCATCTTCAGGGATACCTGCTTCAACTTTACCTACAAGGTCAGCGCCTACGTCGGCAGCTTTCGTGTAGATACCACCACCTACACGTGCAAACAACGCGATAGATTCCGCACCCAGAGAGAAACCCGCTAGAGCTTCCAAAACAACAGTCATATCGTTGTAGAAGTTACCGTCTTCAGTCATGAACCAGCCTACGAGCAATGCGAACAATGCACTTAGACCAAATACAGCAAGACCGGCAACACCCAGTCCCATTACTGTACCTCCACGGAACGATACCTTCAAAGCCTCTGGCAAAGAAGTACGAGCCGCTTGGGTAGTACGAACGTTTGCATCAGTAGCGATGCGCATACCAATGTTACCCGCAACCGCAGAGAACACTGCGCCTATCACGAAGGCTACTACGATAAACCAGTGTGTGGTTTCAACGACAGAAGAAATAATTCCTAAAAGAATGCCAGCAATAACTACGAATACGGCAAGGATGCGGTACTCAGCATTCAAGAATGCCATGGCGCCTTCTTTAACATAAGAAGCCAATTTTGACATCTTTTCGGTTCCAGTGTCTTGTTTAACTACCCATGAACGTAGAACGAACATATAGACAAGACCAATAATCCCCAAAAGCGGGACTATATAAAGCAAGTTTTCCATTATAATGATGGTTAGATAAAAAATCAACCCTCCATGCATTTACCAAAGAGGGCTGCAAATATAAGCGTTAGAGTCTTTATCTCAACCTAGGTCGAAAAAGGTTGGAGTTATTGAACGTACATGACCGATTTCACTGCGTCAATCACCTGTCCAACCTGTGGCAAGAATGCCTCAAGAAGGGTTGGTGAATATGGCGCTGGAGTATCGGTAGTGGTGATACGCTTTACAGGAGCATCTAGGTAATCAAAGGCTTCCGATTGTACTTTATATGCGATTTCAGTTGCGATAGAGCCCAAGGGCCACGCTTCTTCTAAACACACTAAACGGTTGGTTTTCTTAACGCTTTCAATCACGGTAGCGTAATCAATTGGACGAACCGTGCGCAAATCAATAATCTCACAAGAAATACCTTCAGCAACCAACAAATCCGCTGCTTCGTACGCAACTTTGATGATTTTACCGAACGATACGATGGTTACGTCAGTTCCTTTACGCTTGATATCAGCAACACCGATAGGCAGTGTGTACTCTCCTTCTGGCACTTCACCTTTATCGCCATACATCTGCTCACTTTCCATGAAGATTACTGGATCGTTGTCGCGAATCGCGCTCTTCAATAGCCCTTTACAATCATAAGGATTGGAAGGAACGATTACTTTCAAACCTGGACAGTTCGCGTACCAGCTCTCAAATGCTTGGGAGTGTGTCGCTGCCAACTGACCGGCAGAAGCGGTAGGTCCACGAAATACAATCGGCACGTTGATCTGACCACCGGACATCTGCTTCATTTTCGCAGCGTTGTTGATAATCTGGTCGATAGCCACCATAGAGAAGTTGAAAGTCATGAATTCCACGATAGGACGCAAACCGTTCATTGCTGCCCCTACAGAAATACCAGCAAAACCAAGCTCTGCAATAGGCGTATCGAGGACGCGCTTTGGACCAAATTCATCTAACATCCCCTTTGATGCCTTGTAAGCTCCATTGTATTCTGCTACTTCTTCACCCATCAAATAGATGCTCTCGTCACGGCGCATTTCCTCGCTCATGGCCTCACATACGGCCTCTCTAAACTGGATTGTCTTCATAGTCAATAGATGTCTCGAGCGGCAAATATAGTATGCATTGCGGAGGTAGACTACCACAAAGTGGTATAGGAGGGAGAAAACTCAACAATTCCTACTTTTTTCCTTTGGATTTATTATGCATGCATAGTAATTTTAGGAGCAGAAAAACAATTATCACGTGAATATACTTGTTTGCATCAGCCATGTACCGGACACTACAGCGAAGATTAACTTCACTGCGGACGGTTCGGCATTCGATCCCGCCGGTGTCCAATTCGTCATTAATCCTTACGACGAATTCGGATTGACCAAAGCCCTCCATATTAAAGAAGCCCAAGGCGCGACCATTACCGTGCTGAACGTGGGCGGATCAGAAACAGAACCTACTCTACGCAAAGCATTGGCCATTGGAGCCGATCAAGCTATACGCATTAACGCCACCCCTACGGACGCTATCACAGTTGCTAAGTCCATCAAGAACCACATACAGGCGAACGCGTATGATTTGATCATTTGTGGACAGGAGAGCATTGACTACAATGGACAACAAGTTCCTGCCATGGTCGCTGCATTCCTCGATCTTCCATTTGTCAATGCTTGTGTAGGTTTAGATATCAATGGTGGGGCTACCGCTATGGCAGAAATCGACGGCGGACACGCTACTTACAGCTGTACACTTCCTATGGTCGTGGGCGGTAAAAAAGGGTTGGTTGAAGAAAAAGACCTCCGTATCCCAAACATGCGCGGCATCATGACTGCTCGCACCAAACCACTTACAGTAGAAGAAGGCGAGGGCGGCGGTCATACCGCAGCGGTTTCCTTCGCTAGACCGGCGGCGAAATCTGCAGTGAAATTGGTGCCAGCAGATCAAGTTAATGAGCTTGTGCGAATGCTGCACGAAGAATCCAAATCCATCTAATACGAAGAATGATGATTGTAGTATTTGTTGAAAGTTGGAATAACCAATTCAAAAAGGCTTCGTTTGAAGCAGTGAGCTATGCCCGCAGTTGGGCCAACACAGCTGGATGCGGCGTACGCGCCATCACATCGGCTTCGGCGGAAAACGCCAACCAATTAGCCCAATACGGTGCCGATGAAATCGCAACCCTAGAACTCGCAAAAACTGGCGCCGGTATTGGCGCACAATTAGCAGGACTATTAGGCGACGCTCAAGGCGTTGTAGTAGCAGGAACTGCTATGGGAAAAATTATTGCCCCTACCCTTGCCGCATTGAGCAACGGCGCATTGAGCACAAATACCACCAACACACCGACAAGCACAAATCCTGTGATTGTGGAGCGGGGTGCTTTCTCCTCTAAGGGCATTGAAACCATCTCATTGAACAATGGATTGCCTATCATTAGCTTTGTCCCTAATGCCATCGGTATAAAAGAAGAGGTAGGTGCAGGCGCGATGAGTACAGCCGAATCCGAACGCTCGGATATGCTCAATGTTGATGAAGTAAGCGTAGCTAGTGGTAAGGTGGCATTGCCGGAAGCAGAAATCGTAGTCAGCGCGGGTCGAGGCTTAAAAGGTCCCGAAAATTGGGGTATGATAGAAGAGCTCGCCGATGTACTTGGCGCAGCCACTGCTTGTTCTAAACCCGTCAGTGATATTGGGTGGAGACCACATAGTGAGCACGTAGGTCAAACCGGCATCCAAGTCAACCCGAATCTGTATATTGCGATAGGAATTTCAGGCGCTATTCAACACCTCGCTGGGGTGAGCGCGTCGAAGACTATCGTAGCCATAAACACCGACCCTGAAGCACCATTCTTCAAGGCGGCTGATTATGGGATTGTTGGCGACGCCTTTGAAGTTATCCCTCAGCTTATTGAGGAACTGCGCGCCTTCAAGGCCGCCAACTAAATGCATGAAGTAGAACTCACTGTAAAAGGACTCTCTTACAGTCAAGGAAAGTCAGGAGCTTATGCCCTCATTCTTGCCGAAAAAGGTGAGAGAGGCCGTAAGCTTCCCGTCGTTATAGGCGGTGCTGAAGCGCAAAGTATTGCCGTTGCCATGGAGAAATCTGTGGCCCCTCCTCGTCCATTGACGCACGATACTTGGGTCAACATGCTCAAAGAGATGAATGTCAACATTGAGAAAGTGGTTATTCACAGATTAGTCAATGGGGTCTTCTTCGCCAGTATTTATAGTATGGATGAAAACGGTAAACAACTAATATTTGATTCTCGCCCTTCCGATGCAGTAGCCCTAGCGGTGCGTCTAGAGTGCCCTATTTATGCAATTGAATCCTTGTTGAAACAAGCCGGAATTACACCTCAAGAAGAACAAGAGGCGGACGGAATAGAAGCTGTGGTGGAAGAAGAATTTGACAATCCAGAAAAGCAAAGCAGAGAAGAGCTGGAACAGTCGCTTAAAAAGGCCGTTGAAAATGAAGACTATGAACTCGCCGCTAGGCTGAGAGATAAATTAGATAAGCTCAAATGATCCTGAGAAGTATTTTAGGAATAGCCGCACTCACCGCCGTGTTATGGCTTTTCAGTTCAAATAAGAAAGCCATTAATTGGTGGATGGTTTTGAAGGGCCTAGGGCTCCAATTCATTTTAGCCTTGGGCGTCCTCAAAGTTCCTGGCGTGAGCTGGGCTTTTGAAAAATTCAGTCTTGCTGCAGTCACCTTGTTGGACTTCACCCGTGAAGGATCTACATTCCTGTTTGGTTCTCTAATCACAGATACTACGGGCTTCGGGTACCTGTTCGCCTTCCAAGTATTACCAACGGTGATCTTCTTCTCGGCAGTCACCTCTTTATTGTACTATTTCGGAATTCTACAGAAGGTGGTAAAAGCCATGGCATGGGTCATGCAGAAAACACTTCGTCTTTCAGGTGCGGAATCGCTGGCCGCAGCTGGCAACATCTTCATCGGTCAAACCGAAGCACCCTTGCTGGTAAAACCCTACATTACCAAGATGAGCCGTTCAGAATTGCTCAGCTTGATGGCAGGAGGTATGGCCACCATTGCCGGAGGTGTATTAGCTGCCTACATTGGTTATTTGGGCGGAGATGATCCAGAACGACAATTATTTTTTGCCAAGCACCTATTGACAGCTTCCGTGCTTTCGGCTCCTGCAGCCTTGATCAGCGCTAAGATTCTATTACCCGAAACCGAAGATGTGGAAGTAGTGGCCGAAATTAGTTCCCAAGAAATGGGATCTAATGCGCTGGATGCCATATCAAACGGAACTACAGAGGGGGTTAAACTTGCCGTGAACGT
>DMCR01000012.1:0-10533 GCA_003445735.1 Cryomorphaceae bacterium | reverse complement strand
GAGGGTATAGGTTCTTGGACCGGTTTGAATGCTTGGGCCGCAGATTTCACCAACGGACGTTACGACACCTTCTCATTGCAATTCATCATGGGGGCGCTATTGAGCCCGATCGCATGGATTCTCGGGGTACCGCCTGAGGATTTATTGTTGGTGGGGCAATTACTTGGTGAAAAAACTATCCTCAACGAGTTCTATGCCTACGTAACCTTGACCGATATGAAAAATGCTGGGCTATTTGCCTCAGAGCGTTCAATCATCTTAAGTACCTACATGCTTTGTGGGTTCGCCAACATTGCAAGTATTGGTATTCAGATCGGTGGTATTGGAACCATTGCACCGTCTAGACGTAAAGATTTGAGCGAACTCAGCATCAAGGCTCTTATCGCAGGTACTGTCGCCTCTCTATACACCGCAGCAATCGTTGGATTAATGATATAATATGTCCACACCTCAGACCATAGAAAAAGTCATTTTGGGCGTTGACCCAGGGACAGTGGTTATGGGATACAGTGTGGTTCATGTTGTTAAGGGTGAGACCAAGCCTTTGGTCATGGATGTGATTAAGTTCAATACAAAATTGGACCATTACACCCGCTTGGCTAAAATCTTCGAAGAACTCTCCAAAATCGTCACCCTATATACTCCAGACGAAATGGCCCTTGAAGCGCCTTTCTTTGGTAAGAATGTGCAGTCCATGTTGAAACTCGGGCGTGCCCAGGGTGTTTGTATGGCCACCGCATTGTCCAAGCAGATTCCTGTATTCGAATACAGCCCTCGTTTGGTCAAGCAAAGTATCGTAGGAAACGGGAACGCGAGTAAAGAACAAGTCAGCGGTATGCTCAAGGCGATGTTCCCCGGAGTAGAACACAAATATTTAGATGCCTCCGATGCACTTGCCGTGGCCGTATGTCACCACAATCAAACCACTGGCATTGCGGCTCCGAAACATGGCGCAGGGAGCAAAAAAAACTCCAACAAAAAAGGCCGGAGTGGAAATTGGGAACAATTTATTCAGCAAAATCCAGATCGTTTGAAATAGACGCCGCTATTGACATCATTTCCTCACTGCTCAAGGATAAGGGCTTATTTGCGAAGCTTAACTCATGCTCCGCCTGAATAGGCACCAGATGCAAATGCGCATGGGGCACTTCCATCCCTAAGACCATCGACCCTATTCGCTTACAAGGGACCGCTTTCTTAAGGGCCTTTGCCACGCGCTGGCTAAAAACCATAAGTCGTTGGTAATCCTCCTCGGGCAATTCATATAGTTCATCTACCTCAACCTTCGGCACACAGAGCGTGTGGCCTTTTTTTAAGGGACGAATGTCTAAAAAGGCAATGTTGTGCGCATCCTCAGCCACCTTGTAGCAAGGAATATCTCCGACGATAATTTTGGTGAAGATGCTCGACATATACTAGGCCATGGTGATTTCGAGAACTTCAAAACTCATTGTGCCGCGAGGCACTTGAATCTCAGCAATCTCTCCTACTCTCTTCCCAAGAAGACCTTTGCCAATAGGACTGCTCACAGAAATCTTACTTTGCTTGATATCTGCTTCTTTCTCTGCCACGAGGCTATAGGTCATGGTAGCGCCATTGGCTACGTTTTTCAACCTGACCTTAGTCAAAACACCAACCTTCGATAGATCGATGTTCTCACTGTCCAATACGCGTGCATTGGCCAAGACATCCTCAAGTTTGGCAATCTTCATTTCCAACAACCCTTGAGCTTCTTTCGCCGCATCGTATTCAGCGTTCTCACTTAAATCTCCCTTATCTCTCGCCTCAGCGATCTGATTAGAGATATGCGGACGTTCCACACTTTTCATGTGGTCCAATTCCGCGCGTAGCTTTTTCAACCCTTCCGGGGTGTAATAACTTACTGATGACATTTCTGTAATAGTCTTACTAAAAAAGAGGCCAAACGGCCTCTCTTAAACTTTAATACTGCAAAGGTATATAACTTTCCGAATTACAAGCTAATGCGAACTCCAATAGAATGAATTCCACTGAATGCAGAAGTCGTTCCGCGGTAAGAATAATCGATGGCAAAGCTTCCTTCGTCCGAAGTAGGTACATTGAAGCTAAATCCACCACAGATGCCGGAAATAGCAGAAGTACCTAGGTCGTCTGCACGGTTATCAAACACCTTATATCCTAGGCGTAGTTGGAACAATTCTTTCAAGCTGTACTGAACACCAGCGTGGTAGGTATCCTTCTCAAAGGCGTTAGAGCTAAAATTCAAAGCTCCGGTTACTTTACCCTTAGGTAACAACCAATCATACGAACCACCAATACTCAGTTGCGTAGGCAATTCGAACTTCGCTGAACGGCTTTCGAACGTTTGAGAATATGCTACACCATAGGTTGGCACTGGCAAGGTTACCCCAAAACCATCACCTTGGTAAGTAACACTCGGTCCCACATTCTTCAAAGTGATGCCAAACTTGTACTTATCGTTTTCACCCGTACGGTATTGAACCCCTGCATCAAAACAAACACCATTGGTATTCAAGTTTGAAATAGAGCTGCTGTACATTTTGACATTAACGCCACCGTAGATATTCTCTGTAAACTTCTGAGCATAACCCATATTGATTACCAAACTCTGAGGGCTAATGGTCGCACCTGTACCTTCTGGTTGATCTTCTGTAGTTACTTCCCATTCACCGTAATCGAAGGCACTCAAGCCTAATGTGAGGAAGCCTACATCACTCACGCGCTGTACGAGAGTGGCTGCGTTCATATTAATCCCAGCACCTACCATCCATTGTGTATTGCTGAAGGTAACTTCTGTATTCAAGTTAGTCGCAGCAATACCAGCGATGTTGAGGAAAGTGGCGTCCATTCCTGTTGCACCGGCAACATTTACAGAAGCCCATCCCGCAGAGCGCGCAAAGGGGTTGATTAAAAGCTCCGAAGCTCCCGCTGAACCCGCACGTTGTGGGTTACCTGCAGTGGCAACACTGAAGGCGGCTACGGTTAAAACGATAGAGAGGTATGATTTCAATTTCATAATAATTCTTCTCTTAGAATGAGTTCAAATCCACTGGACGCATTGCACCGAACCACTTCACGATTTTCTCGCCGAGGTCACCCGCATCTATATGGATGATGTATACTCCAGAAGCAATAGGAACGTTATAGGTGTTCTTCAAATCCCACTCCACATAGGTCATGCTGTTGTCCTTGCGAATCTGACGAATCAACGTTCCACTTGTGGTGAAGATGCTAATCGTACAGGTTTCAGGTAGGTTGGTGATTTTCACCGTATTGTCTAACTGTGAAGTTTCGTAAGCACTGAATCCATAGTAAGGATTCGGTACTACACGAATAGTTTCAAGCGCACTTGATCCCACTGTATCGACATATGTTTTCGTCGCGATATTCGAAGTATTAAACATGAATTGCGGATTACCATTGTTTGGAGCATCGGCCAATTGACGAGAACTGTAGCTGGTATTCATACGAATGCGCACACGCGTTTCTGTTGGCAATTCTGTATATGGATCGAAGTCCATGCCTTTGCGTAGGGTTGGCATGCCGATCCAACGAACGGAGCGCCAGAAGTTCGCCTTGGCAATGTTTCCAATACCACCAGACTTTACGAGATCACCCATCAAATCTTTCAATGGCCAATTGTTGATGTTCGCTCCAGTGTAGGCGAGATCTATAGTGCTACCACCAATTTTATCCTGGTCTGCGAATACATAGATGTAGTGCTGACCTCCGAACACGTAACCGCCGTTCACAGTATTACCTGGCGGTAAGAATTCACGATCTGTCGGGTTCCACAACATGTCATTACCATTCTCACCTGGCAACCATGAGTTTTCACCGAAGGCCATACTCAAACGCTTACCCGTTTCAACGTCTATGGCATATCCCGGGAAGTAAGACCAACCCGGCTCCATTAATGGAGCACGCTTAAGTTGTCCATTCTCCAATGTCCATGAGGTATCTTGACGCTGCGTCAATTTCTTGTCGCCGTGTTCACTCAAATTTTCATCTTCGGCCAATTCGAACACCGGCACGCGAGTCCATAATGTATGATCACTCGTAAACACTATATCTACAGAGTGTAGATCTGCAGCATCTGCTCTATTACGCCCAATGCTTACCGCAGGTCCCATACCGTAGTTATTGAATCCGTTCACCGTTGCGCGTTGGTTCGCTGATGCATACATGTAAGGACCCCAAGTACCATCAACAATATTCTCAAAATACCCTTTAGCATCACCATTTTGATCTGGATATAGCGTTGCAGGCTCTTCTGTTGGGTTGGTATTAGTTCCCGCAAGAATCCAATTGTACGGTGAATAGCTCTTATCGTCTTGAATTCCTGACCACCATTCTTTCGATGGGTCATCGTAAATGATTTCAGAGAAGATCACCCCATTGTCATAGGTGCCTTCATCGTCACCACCCGGTGATGGTGCCTGCTGCACAGCAACAGAAAGTCCAAGTCCAGGAATGATTTGTTCATTGTAGAAGGAGATCGTAGAATCTGATTGTGCAATGGTTGCTCCTGCGCCATCAGTGATTTCCCATTTAGCGTTGTTGTTGGCGCCATCAAAGGTCAGCGTGTACTCGCCATTCTTCACTTCAAGTGGATCTACAACCTTAATATCTACTGGTCCCATACCGCCCATGTAGGTCGGCTGGCCAGAAGCATTGCCCTCCAAAATAGTGTTGACCTCTTCAGGTGTCAATTCTAATTCGCCTGCACCGTTACCAATACCGTCTAGACGCCTGATTTCTGGTCCATCACCGTATTGAGCCACTTGGATGGTACCGCCCTTCTCAGAATCAATCTGATGAGGAATGGCCATGTACGTTTTAATATTACGACGACCTGCCAAGAATGGAATCTTTTGACCGCCCGGCGCTATTGTCGGGTTGAATACTTCGAATTGATTTTGACCGTAAGCAATTACAGTGAAGTAGTACTCTCTGTGGTTGATAAGGGTACGGTCACCAGTAGCGAAGGCATCTTCTTTAATCTGGAACGAGGTGAAGACACCGTCGTCGTTAGAAGTCAAGGTCATGTCTTGTGGTACCAGAGCGTTTAAATCTGGATCAACTTCCCAGTTAATGAGCTGCGTTAAACCATTTTTGATATCACACTGCGCCACCATACGGCTTTGCGTTGGATCGTAAAGGTCTGATACGCTCACATCGCTATTAGCAAGTTGGAAAATCTGGAATCCTTCAAAAGTGTAATCGAAGAAGTCTGGATTCACGTTCAAAATAGAATCGCGATCGTCAGGATTCACCGTAATAAGTGGGTCGCGCTCACGGTAGCTAAACCCTAGGTTGTTGCTGCCAGGACCATAGGTGAGTTTCAAGATCAACTCACGATCTAGTTCTTGAATTTCTACATCCGGTGCATCAGGACCATTCAATACTTGGAAACAGTTGTCAAAGAGCTTCTGAGCTTTATCATCCGCGATGATTACTTTTTCAACTGAAGCAAAAAGGTCGTTGTTGATAAGGTCACGCTCCCATACCACACCAGTGGTTACGAAGTTCAACGCACCTGGTGCCAAGGAGAATGGACCTGCACTGTGAAGACCACGCTTATCCTCTTTGTTCGCAGGGCTCTCCCACCAGTCAACCGGAGAATACGGAGGATAAGCTCCGGTAGTATCGTAAGACATACCTGGGTAAGCGAACTGTGTTGAAGTACCATTACCTGAGGCTACGAAACCATCACCGTTTCCTAGATCACCAGGACCTGAAGGCGTTTCAATAATCAACTCTGAACCGTTCTTCCACAAGGCTCTCATGTAGTTGTAGAACTGCGTAGCGTTGGCAGGGTTACCAGAGATGTTAGAAGAAGTATTGTTGTAATACATGAAGTGACTCATGATGATACGCTCATTCACCCCTGTAGTTGGATCCTCAGCGACACAAATGCCTGTTTCCGAGTCTTTCACACCATCGATACAACCGTCGCGATCGTTATCAATGCCGTCAAAGTAATCGGCGAATGGTCCTTGAAAGAAGTCGAAACCAACGGCAGGCGGATTCAAGCCGTAGCCCAATGGACCTTCATCGTCTGTATCTGAGTTGTAACAGTATCCTAGACCCCGAGCAATATCGCAACCAATGATATCATCTGTGTAGTTCCCCAAATCCGGATCAAACCAAGTAGAGAAGTAAGTATTGGTTAATCGGAAGGTTGAACGGTTGATGATACGGTAGTTGTTAAAAGTCATGTTGTTGACCTCATCATTGGTGGAAAAGGCGAAGGCTTGTGCACGAATTTCAAAACCTAGGGCACCGGCTTGTGATTCTGTGTGCACGTTACCACGGTCGTTGTACACCCACCAAATAGTTTGGTCACCGTAGAGTACATCCGTTTCTTTATCGCGACAATCGTATTCTTTGTCTATGTCATACGCAGGGTAATCGATCAAGTAATCGTAAACACCGTCACCATCACGGTCGATGAACGGGGCTAATTGGTATGGCAATTCGCCGTCTACCCCATTACCTGGCCAATCTTTGATGCTTTCAGGAATCTGCGCTTCGTAGCCAGGGAATAATTCGGTATCGTCGCAATCTGGATCATCCAAACACTCTAACCAAGCTTTGTGTACGTCTACTTCCTCACGCATGATGATCCAGTGGCGGTCGTATTTATCACAAATTTCTTTGTTGATCGATGCCGTTCCATCCGTAGTCAACGGACCCGGCCAGTAATCGTTGCCCGATTGACGGTAGGTCATGGCAGCCAATTTTAATTGATTACCCTCATCAACCCCACCGAGCCAAAGAGAACCGGCGAACATCGAGTGTTTGTTTGAACCCTTAGGTACCTCGTAGCGAGCGGTGTTCAAATCCCACCACATATCGCCACCACCGAGGATGGTTGCCCGTACATTATTTATACTCAAATCGCTCTGCGCTTTCGACGGCTGACACAATTCCTCTACGGTTTTCATAGAGCCCGAAGTTTCACCGGTCTTGGCAGCACCTTGCACTTCTCTTGCTGATAGTGGCAGGGCGGCGATTGAGGCTAGTAAAAGGAGATACGCTTTTTTCATATTGCTGTTTTCCTGTGCTTCTTAATATTATAGTCCAATGCGAAGACCCAAACGGATTCTTCGTGGCAAACTGTAAAGTCCTGGGTTAGCCAAATTGATGTTGTATAAGTCTGCGAAAGACTGTGCATTAGTTTGAAACTGAATGGCATTTTGTCCTTGCGGAGAGCTCAAGTAACCATCGTCTGATGGTGAACCTGTGAATGAGTACACTCCGAGGATGTTCTGAGTGTTTAATGCATTCAACACTTGAACATAGATTTCAAAGTTACTAAATGGACCTTCGCTGTAGTTCCACACTTTGTTGGCGGTTGCATCGAGACGGAAGCTCCATGGCAAACGAGAACCATTGATGTTACCTGTAATAGGCGTTGCAGCGTCAGTCAATCCGAAAGCCAATGAGCGGCGTGTATATGGAGTACCAGAGTTGGCGTTCAATACAACATTGATTCCAGCATTTTCCAAAATACGCATGCCGAACCAAACCGGACCATTGTAGGCTGGGCCTCCGCCGTAACGGTAGTCCATATTCATCACTACTTGATGACGTGAATCATAGCTCAAAGGAAGAATGTAGCGCAAATTCGGCTGACCTGAACGTGCGATATTCGCACCAGAATTGGCCCCTGAACCTGTACCATCTGCAAACTGAAGGGTATAGTTCGCGTTCAAACGAACATTGCCTGTACGGCGTAGATCGTAAGCTACGGTGTACCCTTTCACCGTACCGAAGTCCAAGTTACCATAAGCGATGTAGGTAATAGGATAAGCCTCAGTAAAGCTCAGGGTCTGCATCATATCTCGCATTTCACGGTAGAAGGCGCTCAATTTCAAGGCACTGTTATCATTTAATTTTTGACGGAAACCGATCTCATAATCTGTGGTACGTTGTGGTTTCAAATCAGGGTTTGCCAAGAAGCTGCCGTTTTGACCGTTTTCCAACTGCAAATAGGTGATTGGATTCATGCGGTTCAGACCTGGATCTGGACGTTGTACTAAGATGTCGTAGTGTGCGAAGAATTCCGCCTCGTCAGAAATAGGGAACTGGAACGAAACGCGAGGGCTCACCGTTACTTGAGGTGTGTAATCATTAAAGCTTTCGTTTGCAGTAACGGCTAATTTCTGGTCTTCAATGCCCGGCTTTTTCAGGAAAGGCTTGATACCGCCACTAATATCTGCAATATTCTTGGGGTTAGCTTCTACTTCTCCAGCCGCAGTGTACCAAGTAAAGCCGTCGCGATAACCTACAATTGAAGATGGGTTCTCTTGATCGTCTACATACACTACAGCATCTGGAGACATTCCTTCAGGAACGTTGTAGCCTGCTAGAGAAGTTGCGCCTAATTGGCCCACTGTATATGCTGGGTACAACACAAAAGGATCTGCCAAAACCGGTTGGTTCGCATCAAAGCGATCCACACGAACCCCAACGTTAAAGAAGAGATCTTCGAAGGTGAACTGATCCTGAATGTATCCTGCCATGTAAATTGGCTCGAAAGCACCTACTATACGGGTTGAATTTCCTTGGGCATCAGTAGAGAAAAAGTCGTTCAACGAAGGACGTGTAGTCAATCTATTTCCAAGGTAGTCATAGCCATAGTAGGCTACATATTGACTAGAACCGATGTTAAGAAGTTCGTTTGCACTAAACATGTCTAAAGTAAAGGTCGATGGGTCATAACTATCAATATCTAACCAATCGGTCCCATTTGGGTCCATGCCCAATTTCTCACGCAAATTGCGGTCAAACGTTCTTGGCTTACCAGCATCGAAAAGACGCGGGTATGACAAGGTGTCCTGGAATACACCATTGTTATCGTACGAAGCAATGGGATTATCTAGATCCAATTCTCGGATGGCATCGTTCTGCAGCAGGCGCATTAAGGTCCAAAGACCCCTAGCTCCGAGTGAGTAGGAACGGTCGAAACGTTGCTCGTATTCCACCCCAACAATTAGTGAGTGGTCCTTTATATCAAAAGTCGAAGATGCAGTAATACGGAACTGGTCATTCATAAATTTAGAATAACCTGCTTGGTTCGCTCCAACGTTCCCCCATAACCCATATACGGATGAAGGCTGATCACCGTTCAACAAGCCACCACCTGCGCGAATATCTTCCAAAGAGCGCGCGCTATTGAAGATCAACGAATTATCCACAAAATTGTAGAAGTTCGAGGTATAGTTAGCAAGAATAGGGTTGTTCTCAGAGGCCTCGTAATCCACACCGATACTCTGCCAAACCGCCTGGGTGTATGCAGTCATGACTTTACCATAGTTCGGATCGTTGGGATCTGTGATGGTATCTGAGCCCAAAACGTACAATGGACGGTAGGTAGTGGTGAATTTACCAATGTGTCCGTAATTGAAGATATTGTCTTGGTGACGTGCGTCGCGGTTATACCCAGTATTTCGTGTAAAGTCCACCTGTATGGTGTAGAACGCGTTGCGTATTAAAGAGTTGGAAGTGTCGCTTGGCGATCCAAAGCGTTGTTGGAAACGCAAATAACCACTCATGTCATTACGGAAGTACTCGCCATTATTATCGTAGTTCATGAGCTCATTAAAACGGCTGGCTGACCTGCCCTGTCGAATGTTGAAACGTCCCCCGAGTGTAAGGGTAGTAGTTTTTGAAGTAACCAATTTTAGATTACCCGACATACGCATAGATCGGCCGGCTACGTTTTCGCGATAGTTCTGCGTTATTAAATCCTCGCTTGTCAGGAACTCCGCTGAATTTAATACCCCAAAACCGCTTGAGGCAGGAACCAAAGGGTTGGCTTGTAATTCGCCCAATTTTTCGTCATTCACCTTGTAGGTTGGTAATGAACGCGGCGAACCGTCGCGGTTGTATTGGAATTCTGTAGCCAAAAGGAACCCAAGAACACTTTGGCCTGCTTTGTTTTTAATAATTGGACCCCCAAGCGTCAGCGCACCTAGGTTGTAGTGCTGATTGTCGAATAATGAGCTAGTCAAATATTCTGCAGAACCAAAGTAATAAGGTGCAGGTCCTTTGGTTGTAGTAGAAATTACACCACCGGTAACATCACCGTATTGTGCTGGAAGACCACCTGTAATCACCTCGGTAGATTGGATCGCATCACGTGGGATTTCCACATTACCACGAACCTTTACCCCATCAATGAAGACCACGTTTGTCGATGAGCGCGCACCACGCACATTGAACGAACCTGAACCATCTTGCTGGAATACCCCAGCAGTCGTACCGACGATCTGGCTAAGGTTACGGTATGGAAGGTTTTTAATTTCCTCTGCACTAACGATCTCAGAAGTCTTACCCGTTTCGATCAATTCATCTTTGGCTATAACGGTCACCTCCTGAATCATCTGACTCTCAATGGTCATATCGAAGTTTACCACCTTCGGTCTACCGGGTGATATGCTTACGCCATTGAGGTTGAAATCTGCATACCCAATGAACTTACAAGTCAGATTAAATGTACCTGGGTCTACTGGATTGATATTA
>DMCR01000137.1 GCA_003445735.1 Cryomorphaceae bacterium | reverse complement strand
GGTCAGCTGACCTACAGCCTGTCCGCCCTCGTAGGTGCCGGTGAACTGGGCTTTAGGGAACTTTTCACTTTCCACGTAGTTCTCGTTGAAGTGTTCTTGCATGAGGGCACGTTTGAATTGGAACGAGGTCATTAATACTTGGACCCCGAGCTTTCCGCTAGCAGCATCGTATACCGCCGAAGCGCTTTCCGAAACCGCGTAAATATCTTCAAGCGGCGAACCTGCATCAAAGCTCAAGGTGGCTTCACGAGTCAAAAATTGTTGTGCAATAACCTGCTGTGCAAGAGCAAAAAAGGCAAGTAAAAGAATTTTTTTCATTGCATTAATTATTTGGTGCGCCTTCATTGATCCAGGTGCGTAATTTACTTTGATCACAATCCGACAGGGGTTGTCCTGGCGGCATGAGTAGTGGGTCTCCAAGGCTGCGCGTTGTTCGGTCCATGATGGCTCCAGATAAGGCCGAGGTTGAGATGTTTTGGTGGCCGACTAGGTTAAGGCCCCCGTTGGCAATGGCTCCGTTGTGGCAGCCCTCACAGTTTTGACCGATAATCATTTTAATGTCTTGACTAAAAGTTACAGCTGAGGTATCGCAAGCATTGGGGTTGCCGTACAAATCGTGCTCGTTATCATAACGACAGTTGCTTAACCCTACTGATGTTAGGATAAATATTCCCCATATCGGGTATGTAAATCGTGACATGTTCATATTAAACATAAATGATTGATTTCTCTATTTGTTCAAAAACACTGCCAAGTGCTTCGGCATATTCATCTATTTGTTTCTGGTGCATAGGTTTTTCCTGTCCGGTTTTATAGTCGACAATGCGAACCTCTGATTCGGTGGACAAGATTAGGTCTGGACGAAGAACTTTGGCGTTATTGGCGACGGTTCGTTCGACATAAACGATGGTTGAGCTTTTTTGAATTGGACTCAATTCTTTTCTATCCTCCATACTTCGCAAGACCGCTTCGGCCTCCTTGTGTAGTGATTCCGAGAACTTACCGCTTCGATACAATCGCTTCAGCGCCCGACCCTGTTGCGTGCTCGAATGCTGCAGGATACGGTGCAGTGCAGATCCCCATTGCCGGGGATCGGCCTTGCCCTCGAACCAACGTTCCGGGGCGGTATCGGCCAACATGAGGTGACTCATTCGCGCCTGAATACCATCGCTACTTAACTTTGGTACAGTAGTCTTTTCCGTCGCTTCCTCTTGCTCTGGCGGCACCGGCTTACCCATAGATACAGTATGTTGCTCTTCGCCCAATTCGAAATGCTCCCTTAATGCTTTTCCAAAAGCATCGGGCTTCTCACCATCGACGAAGATGTGCAGCCCGCGAATAGGTCGGGTGAGGGTTACATAAATGAGGTTGATCCAATCGAAAGTCTCCTCGTTCTTGATGGCGCTGAGCTGCTCCTCGGGGAAGAGCTTCTCGGTTTTTTCAGATTTGGTTATAGGAATTCGTTGCAGCTCATCGTGCAAGTCGAATTCAATCCAATATTCTGCGTCACGGTTCTTATCATCAATGCCAAACGGCACAATTACGTGCTCGAACTCAAGCCCCTTGCTTTTATGTATGGTCATGATCTGCACAGCTGCCAAATCCTCTGCGGCGCTGACGTTGCGCTTCTTGCTTTCGACGTCCCACCAAGCGGGCAAATCCGACAAGGCGCCCCCCATACTTTGAAATTGGAACAACAGATCGAGCGATGCGTCAACCATGGCGTTGGAACTGCTCAGGAGCCCGAAGGTTTGGAACACTTGGGTGCCAAATTGATACAGACTCTGTTGCGCAAACTTGATTTTTTTAGACCCGGGGAACACCTCTTGCAAATAGGTTAATCCACCATCGACACAATTCTTCTGAAAGACGAAGGCTTCGAGGTCGGCGGGCCCTTTGCCCAATTTTGTTAGGGCGAAAGCCAACTCAAAAAGAGATTCTCTATCCCCTGCGTTAAGGTGCAATTTAGCCGCCGCGAGCAGGATTTTGCTTTCGAACGAAGCACCCACTACAAGACTGTCCGCGGAGAGTACGGGAATGTCGTGTTGTACGAGGAAATTGGCCAACAACTTCGCGTTCTTATTGCTGCGAACGAGTATGGCGATATCGCTGAGTGAATGTCCCCGCTCCCGTAGTTCATGGATTCGGGATAGTGTGTGTTCAAAGACATTTTCGGCGTGCTTGGCCGCGCTGTGCTTTTCTCCTTCCGGTAGGTGCAGGAAGTTCACGCGCACCTCTCCTTCACCAGTGTCTCCGACCTGCGGCTTTTGACCTACTTGGTCTTCGGCATACATGCGCTGGTGTGCCTCCTGAGTCAATGAATTCGCCAATTTTGGGAAGAAGGCGTTGTTGAATTCCACGATGATAGGATAGGTCCTAAAGTTGCGGTCGAGTTGCACAGTTTCCCGGCTGTACATTTCGGGCGCGGCGGGGTCGGTGTTGAATCTATTGAGCGGGTTGCTGCCGTCGACGAGAGACATGAACTGCTCGGCGCGACCGCCGCGCCAACGGTAAATACTCTGTTTGGCGTCCCCCACAATGAGGGCGCTGTTTTTACTCTCGTCCTTGGTCAGGGTATGTTCGATCAATGGATGCAGGTTGTTGAACTGCATGTTGGAGGTATCCTGAAATTCGTCAATGTAAAAATGCCAGAACCGCTCGCCTAATCTGGCATAGATAAAGGCCGTAGGTTCCTTTTGCAGCTCGTCGGAAACGAGCTTATTGAAGGCGCCGATTGGCATGGTGTTCTGTGCTTCTTGAAGGGCTGAGAGCTGGTCGAGCAGGGCGCGCGTGGCGGCCAATTGCTGTAGCTTCGCCGTCACCTGTTTCAGCATCAACAACTTTCGTTGGTGCTTGGCTTGCCATTCTCCCATGGTATCGCGCAAAGCGGCCCACTCATCGACAGGCCCTTTTGTGAGTCTCGAGTTAAGCGCCTGTTTACCGGCTTCAAGATCGTTGCGGCGAAGGTTGTGCCAGAGGGTGAGAAAGTGCTTTTGAATTTGGTCTTTATAGGTGAAATTCGTCAGGTCAAGGCAGTTGCTCCGCAGGAATTCGACACATTTTTGGGACCAATTCCTTCCTTCCCGCACAATGCGCTCTATCTCCTCGTCCAAATTCTTTGAGATCTCAAGCATGCGCTCGGGCGTGGGCAGGTTTTTTACCTCTTGTAAGGTGTTTTCGTCAAAGCTTTTCAGTCCTTCCTTTCGAAGGGCGTGGTCCGGGTTGTGGCTTTTGTCCCTGTTCATACGCTCCTGAATCAAATCGACCAAGGAATCGCGCAACTCCGGTTGATCGCCCAGGGTGCTGTAGAGTAAGTCAAGCGCTTCGGCCACCATAGCCTCCAAATCCAATCGGATTTCAAAATTATCCGTGAGCTGTAGGTCGCGGGTGAAGGTGCGTACTAGGCGATGCGTAAACTGATCAATGGTCCCTACCTGCAGTGTGCTGTAGTTGTGCAGCATGTGGTTCGCGGTGCCCTTGGCGCGCTGTTGCAATTCGGCTGGGCTGATCTTGAGCTCTTCCCAAATAGGTTTGAAAAAGTTGCTTTTTGAAGGTTTTTCTAGGGCGGTGAACTCAAGTAATTGCTTCAATAACCTTGCCTTCATCTCGTCTGCCGCATTGTTGGTGAAGGTGATCGCTAAGATTTTTTGGTAGGCCGTGTGAAGTTGTGCTGGGCGAAGGGCGTTGAGCAAGATGTGTTGCACCAAAGAATAGGTCTTGCCCGAACCCGCGGAGGCGTTGAGGACAATGAAGTCTGAGCCGGCGGCTAAAGGGTTGGAAGTCTTTGGAGTGATCATAGGTTTCGATAATGCGGGAATAAAGGGAAGTTAAAACCTTTGGGCCAATTTTGCCTTACCTTTATACTTCAATATCAACATAACATAGGCACATATGGCTTTTGAATTACCACAATTGAACTATGCATACGATGCATTGGAGCCGCACATTGACGCGCGCACCATGGAGATTCACCACTCTAAGCACCACCAAGGATATACCAATAACTTGAACGCAGCCATCGCCGGTACGGAGATGGAAGGCAAGAGCATTGAAGCTCTTTGTGCGGAGCATTCGGATGTGCCCGCAGTTCGCAACAACGGCGGCGGTTACTTTAATCACTGCATGTTCTGGGAAGTGATGGGTCCTAATGGCGGTGGCTCACCGACAGGAGAACTAGCCGCAGCAATTGATGCTTCTTTTGGATCACTGGATGCCATGAAAGAGCAATTTGCCAAGGCAGCCGCCACCCGTTTCGGATCAGGTTGGGCGTGGTTGTGTGTGAACAACGGCACGCTAGAGATCTGCTCCTCAGCGAATCAAGATAACCCACTAATGCCAGGCGTAGGCTGTGGCAGTCATCCTATTATGGGACTGGATGTTTGGGAGCACGCGTACTATTTGAACTATCAAAACCGTCGTCCAGATTACATCTCGGCGTTTTGGAATGTTGTGAATTGGGAAGCGGTAGCGAAGAACTTCGCGGCGGCGAAATAATTTTTGGCATCCGCCACAAAAAACCCTGGGAGCGCAGCGCCCGGGGTTTTTTATATACAATATTCAGCCTTAGATGCGCTCTTCTAACGCGCGTCGGGTTTTGTTGAAGTCGAAATAAAATCTGCCCCCGAGGGCAAAATTTGTGACCAAAGAAGGTTGTGGAACCACCGCAATACCTGGTGCAAATTCGAAGAAGATATCTAGGGGTAAATCCGACACCTCGTACGTTAAACCAAGGGGTATGCGTGCGTAGACTTGGTTGCCCATATCGTTGTAACTTCTTAAATGAATACCTACCCCGTAGTAAAAAGGGATCTTGCCTTTTTCGGCGGTGATGAAATCATAGTTGTGCGTTAAGAAATCTGCCCCAATATTGATGCCTTCCTGACCTTTGACGGTGCTGTAGCCCAGGGTATACTGAAATGCCTCGCTGTTATTGATGAACTTTTTGATACTGAAACCACTAGGTTCGCCAATAGCGAGACCGACACCGTAATGTCCTTTATACTCTTGGGCTTTAGTAGCTAGCGTCCCTAGGAAGGCAATAATTAAAAGTGCTCTTTTCATGAGGGGAAATATGTGTTCAAAGTTAACTGTGTGCCGTCCCATTTGGCGTAGGTATTCAAGTTGATCCAATCGCCTAATACGACATATTTGCTTTCAATTTTGGTGCCATCTTTTCCTTCTTGGGTTTGAAGGACCAATTCTTTCTGGTGGTGTCGGTGACCATAAATAAACGCATCAAACCACTCTTTTTGGAGGAGGTTTTGGCTGTGAATTAATTGGCGTTCCTTATCCCCCTTGAAGTTATGGTCTTCCGGGCCTTGGCTATTTCTTGAGGCACGCGACATCCGTGCGGCAAAACCTACGCCGAAGTTTGGGTGTAACCTTTTATATGCCCAGATCGCCGGTGGGCTGGTGAAGAGTTTTTTCAGCGCCTTGTACTTGCGGTCGCCCGGCCCCAAGCCATCACCATGCGCAATATAATAGCGCAAAGATGTGCCGGGTACATCCCACTGCAATGGCTGATGATGAATGGTAGCGCCCAATTCTGTGCTTAGGTAATCCCCTAACCACAAATCATGATTGCCCACGAAAATATGCAATTCCATTCCCCTATCTACCATGTGCGCGAGCTGACCGAGAAGCCTTGTGTGGCCACGAGGTACGACGTGCTTGTATTCGAACCAATAATCGAATAAATCACCGACAATGAAGAGGCGTTCGCACTGGTCCGAGATGCTGCGTAAGAAGTTCACCAAGTGTCTTTCACGCGCTTGACTCTGAACCACATCAGGGGCGCCTAAATGCACATCCGAAATGAAATATGTCTGGTTTTTCACGGTCGCTAAGGTACGTTATTTAGGGTATTACGACGCTATTGGCAGTTTGCATTAAAGTTTTTTTTAGTTTTGCCTAAACCAAAAGATAGTCTCAGTGAAAACTCATACGGAAAGCGAGGAGAATTACATCAAGGCCCTCTACTATTTAGGAGGGGACAACCCTGTGAGCAACGGGGATTTGGCGCAGCGCATCGGTGCTAAAGGCAGTTCTGTGACTCAAGCTGTTAAACGATTGGGCCAGAAGAATCTTGTAACAGTGGTGCCTTACAGAGGAGTGCAACTCACTGAAGCTGGAGTTTTATTGGCCAAATCTATTCTGCGCAGACACCGTTTATGGGAAACTTTCTTGGTGGATACCCTAGGTTTTGGTTGGGACGAAGTACACCCGATCGCCGAACAACTCGAGCATGTACAGAGTGAAGAATTGGTCGAGCGATTGTCGGATTTTCTAGGCGCCCCGAAGCACGACCCTCACGGCGACCCCATTCCGCAGCGGAATGGACAAATGCCACCAGTCGTAGGTGATTCTGTCGACGCGTTTGCTAAGGGCCACACTATCAAAGTTGTGCGCGTGGAGGATGCAGGTTCGGAGTTTTTTGACCAATTGGATGCTATGAACATCAACCTTGGAAACACCTATGACGTCGAGGCTATCTCGTCATTTGATGCCAGCGTACAACTCAAAGCCCCTTCGGGCCAAACCATTTGGCTCAGCCACAGCATGTGCGCCAATATATACGCCGTATCTGCATGAGAAAAGCCTTACTAATTATATGGGGAGCACTGGCCATTTCCTGTCATTCGCAAGAAAGTGTAGACGTCTTGTGCACCACCTCAATTATCGCCGATGCTGCAAAACATCTTTTGCCAGAAGAGGTGAAGGTGGAGGCTCTGATGGACTCCAACATTGATCCACACAGCTACAAACCCGTGGAGAGCGATGTAGCCAAGCTCAGCAACGCCCGCATCATTCTGCACAACGGGTTGCATTTGGAAGGGAAGATGGTAGGGATATTGGAAAAATTGGGCTCAGTAAAACCCTTGTATGCGATGAGCAGTGCCCTTCAACCACAGGATCTCATTGCAGTGGCCCCCAATACCTACGATCCGCACATTTGGTTCGACCTTCAGCTTTGGAATCGCTGCATGGGTGAACTCGCCAGCTTTCTAATAGACCAATTTCCCGAATACCGCAAAACTATTGAGCAAAACGCCATGGACTACTTTTCCGAGCTAGTCTATGCCCACGATGAGATGATCCGTGCGTCCAACAAGACCCCAGATTCCTTGCGCGCCATGGTCACTGCACACGATGCATTTTCTTATTTCGGTCGTGCCTATGGCATAGAGGTACACGGCCTTCAAGGCATTAGTACTGCTGCGGAGTTCGGTATCAAAGACATGAGTATCTCGGCCCAATTCATCTTAGACCACCACCTCACCACCATCTTTGCCGAAACCTCCGTAAACCCAAAAAGCATTCAAGCCCTGCAAGAAGCCGTAGCACAAAAAGGTGGCCAAGTCACTATAGGCACCCCGCTCTACAGCGATGCACTAGGCCCACAAGGAACGCCTGAAGCCACGCTATTAGGCGCTTTTCAACACAATACCAACGCGATATTAAAATCATTCGAGTAATGGGAAAGAGTATAGAAGTGCATAACCTCACCGTAAGCTACCACAGCAAGCCCGTCTTATGGGACGTGGATTTTGAGCTGCCAAAAGGGAAGATTATCGGAGTTGTTGGCCCCAACGGTTCCGGAAAAACCACTATGTTGAAAACGGTCATGGGCTTGATGAAACCCGATAGTGGCTACACTGAAATCTTCGGCCAGCCCCTGGACAAAGTCCGCGAGCGTGTGAGCTATGTGCCCCAACGCGAGAGTGTGGATTGGGACTTCCCGGCAGATGTCATGGACGTTGTCTTGATGGGGCGTTACCGCAAGAATAACCTCTTCAAACGCATTACCAAAGAAGACCGACGCATAGCTACGGAAGCATTGGAAAAAGTGAACTTACTTGAGTTCGCCGACCGCCAGATTTCCCAATTATCCGGCGGACAACAGCAGCGCGTCTTCATCGCCCGCTCCCTCGCACAGCAAGCGGACATTTACTTGATGGACGAGCCTTTTGTAGGGGTGGATGCCGCCACTGAGGATGCCATTTTGAAGTTACTCCGCGATATGAAAAACGAAGGAAAGACGGTCGTGATCGTACACCATGATCTGCAGACCGCGAACGAATACTTTGATTGGATCGTCTTGTTGAACACGAGATTAGTTGCTGCCGGTCCGAAAGAGCAGGTCTTTACCAAGGAATTATTGCAAGAAGCTTATGGGGGCCGATTAACTGTGCTCTCCAAATTAGGGGACCTTATCTCTGATACCGAATTCCCGCTTCGCGAACCAGATTTCAAAGAAGACCAACCGCAAGACTAATGTTTGATCTCGTTTTAATAAAAGTACTCTTTGGCACCCTCCTGCTGGCTTCGTCCTCCGCGGTGGTAGGTGTCTTTAGTTTTTTGAAAGGAGAAAGCCTCGTCGGCGATGCCATTGCCCACGCCCTCCTCCCAGGGGTCGTTCTGGCCTTCATCCTAGGGGAAGGACGTCATCCAGGCTATCTCATCATCGGGGCATTGACCGCTGGGCTCATTGCTCATTACGGCATTGCTTTTATTGAACAGCGCACCAAACTTAAGAGCGACACCGCCGTGAGCCTAGTTCTATCGACCTTCTTCGGCTTTGGCATTTTACTAATGTCCTATGTACAACGCACGGGCCAAGGCCAACAAGCGGGCTTAGAGCGATTTCTATTAGGCAAAGCGGCCGCTATTACCATGATGGATTTGTACGTTTTCATGGGCCTCGCGCTATTACTCCTCCTTGGTGTGGCACTCTTTTATAAGGGGTTCCAATTAATGACCTTCAACGAAGATTTCGCAGCCGCTATTGGACTTCCTACGGGACTCATCAGATTTGCCTTTACCGTACTTACCGTATTGGCCGTAACCGTAGGCATTCAAACTGTGGGTGTCGTTCTCATGGCTGCCCTATTAATAACGCCGTCAGCTGCCGCGCGTAGCTGGACCTCAAGCTTGCCGCGCATGTTGTTGCTCGCCGCACTTTTTGCCTCGGCTGCAGCTTTGGGAGGCACGTTCATCAGCGCGACATTACCTAAAATGCCTACCGGCCCGTGGATTGTGTTGGTGCTCGGCTTTTTTGGTTTTAGCTCGTTGATTTTAGCGCCGGAAAAAGGCTGGCTCGCCCGTCGTAAACGGGCAACGTCGAACCGCAATAAAACACAACGGGAGAATTTATTGAAGTTGCTCTACGGTGCCGAGGAGCGCGCTGGTGAACCGGTTGCTATGACTGCCGATGCGATGGTAGATGCCCGGGAGGCGCATTACGAAGGGCTGACCATGACATTGAGAAATTTGAAAAAAGAGTTCTTGGTGGTTGAGCGTCCTGATGGTTTTGCACTAACGGATATGGGCCGGAGCGAAGGCCGCCGAGTGGTGCGTTTGCACCGATTGTGGGAGCTGTATTTGACCGAGCGTTTGGGGATGGCAGCCGACCACATCCACCCGCAGGCCGAAACCATGGAACACGTTATTACGCCTGAAATAGAAGCATTAATAGTTAAAGAATTAGGGAACCCAGAAGTGGATCCTCACCAAAGTCCTATTCCATATGAAGAAGATTAGTGTTATGATTTTATTGGCCTCATCGTTTTGGGGCATGGCGCAGGAGCGTCCGGAATTAGATGAGATTGTCGATCCTGTAGGGCCGCATACGCCGGTTATTTTAATGCCCGCGATCGCAACCGACCGTCCCGACATTACAGAAAGTGCTCAGATTACTCCAGTAGGGTGGTTTCAGTATGAAGGCGGGTATCAGTATTCGCATGCAGAGCAGTCATTACCAGGCGGTTCAATAACAGATAGACACCAGTTTGAAGAAGTCCTTAGGTTTGGAATAAGTAAGCGTTTTGAGGTTAGAGCGGTTATTAATGCGAATACGGAACGAATTGATATACCTTCTACTTGGCTTGATCCTATGCGCATGACAGGTGTTAGTCCAGTTACGTTTGGATTCAAATACAATTTGTTCGAAGAATCAGACAGATGGCCACAGATTACTTGGTTGAGTCATATTTCCACCTCCTGGATTTCCTCAGGCGATTACGCTAACGTCTATCCGGAACAAATCTTTCACGAACAGCGGCTAATGCTAGAAAAAGAATTAATGCCAAGATTAGGGATTGCTAGTAACATAGGAATTTCTGGCGGTATGAGCGAAATGTGGACAGGAACAGATGAAGGGATGTTCTCTTTAGCATTGGGCTATGATTTAGGCAATAATCTCGGGGTGTATGCTGAATATTTTAGCAATTGGGAGGTTCAAGGCGTGCAGTTATTTGGAACCCATTACTTCGACGGCGGGTTTACTAAGCTACTTTCGAATGACCTCCAACTGGACATTTATGCAGGGGTAGATTTGAGTTCTTATTTGGGTTCAAAATTCAATAGCAGTGGATTCTTTTTCGGCACCGGGGTGAGTTACAGATTGCCTTTAGCCTCCTATTTAAAATAACACGTGACGCCAACCCTAGCCATAGCTTTGACCGCTATTTTCACTGCCATTTCTTGCGCGGTGTTGGGCGCTTTCCTCGTACTTCGAAAGATGACTATGGTCGGCGATGCCATTTCACACGCAGTCCTGCCGGGCATTGCTATTGCCTACCTGCTGAGCCAAAGCCGTGCCTCATTGCCCATGTTTTTAGGAGCCGCCTTGGTGGGGGTGTTTGCCACAGTTGTCATTGAAATCCTTAGCAAGAAATGGAAGGTTCAGAGCGATGCAAGTATTGGCATGACCTTCACCACGCTTTTTGCATTGGGGGTGGTGTTGATTACTTTTTGGAGCGACAAGGTGGATTTGGACCAGGAATGTGTGCTCTATGGTGAGATTGCTTTTGTGCCCTTCAATACTTGGTCACTAGCCGGTCAGTCGATGGGGCCTATTGCCCTGTGGAGCTCGGGCATTCTATTATTAATAGTGTTGATTTACACCTTTACGGGTTACAAGGGACTACTCATGAGTTCGTTTAACGAAGATTATGCAGCGGTACTCGGCATTGGTGTTGGGGCGTGGAACCTCAGCCTCATGTCTATGGTGAGTGTCGCTACGGTTATTAGTTTTGAAAGTGTAGGAGCCATCTTAGTGGTGGCGTTGCTCGTTGCGCCCGCGGCCACTGCCTATTTAATTTCACAAAAGCTCAAGCCAATGATTCTGCTTGCAGCACTTTTCGGGCTTAGCGGAAGTTTGTTGGGGTATTTAATAAGTGCCAGATTTGATACGAGCATCGCAGGGGGTATCGCGACGATGCTAGGTGTCCAATTTGCCTTAATTTTAGCCATCACACAATTCACCCGAACATCATGAGTTGGCACTACAAAACCTTTGATCAGTTTACAGCCGCTGAGGTCTATGAGCTTTTGAGACTCCGAAGTGCCGTTTTTGTGGTCGAACAGGATTGCGTGTATCAGGATTTAGACAACCAAGACCAAGCCGCTTTTCATGTGTATAAGACAGACGGCCGCCGGATTATTGCCTGTGCACGCGTTCTCGCGCCGGGTACGGCTTACGCGGAAGTATCCATTGGGCGAGTCATTGTGGATCTCGAATATCGTGGAGCGGAATTGGGCGTGGAGTTGATGCTTCGTTGTGAGGAGTGGATTTGGGATGCCTATCCAAAAAGCAAGGAGATCAAAATCATGGCGCAATGCTATTTAGCGAGTTGGTATGGCCGTCAAGGCTATGTGGGTCAAGGGGAAGAATTCCTTGAAGACGGTATCCCACACCGAATTATGTCTAAGAACATCGCATAAACATACAAACAAGTGATAAATGTCACAGTATAAGTTCTCAAGAGGGAATAATTTAAAATTGTTAACTCATGAACGAAACGCCTTCTCTTTTTATGAAGAATAGAAATAAATGTAATGATGTTCATATTATGATGTGTTAGTTGCAAAGCCCCAGGCCACGTGCTTGGGGCTCTTTTTATGCGTAAATTCGTACATATGAAAGAACCCAATACCTCAGGAGCACTAAGCCTTAACAACACCTTGGTAGAGGTGGAGGGTTGGACCGCAGAATTTTATCAGCGTGTTTTTAATGAGGCCCTTGACCAGCAGCCTTACATCTTTGGCAGTTTAATGGACGTCGATGAAGGCGTGGATGAATTTACCCACAGCTGGATGCTGAAATCTGTGCTCGCACTCAAATGGGCCTTCCAAAAAATGGGATGGCGACAGACCATGTTAGGGGAGGAGAAGTGGCACCAATTATTAGAGTCCAAGATGGAGTCCTACGAGAACCACCAAGAGGACGAAGGATTGGCTCTAGAGGCCATCATCAAGGAGAACAGTTCGCCAAACACCCTATCTCAACTCTTCCTGTATGTAGTTGAGAATAACGAGGTGAGCGAGGAGGCTAAGGGAAACCTTTTGTTCTTGTTAGACTGTGCTGTCGAAGCTATGGAAATGGCGGTGTTGCAGGACAAAACGGAATCGGACACCTAAAATGAGCACGGCCAAAAAAATAGTTCAGCATATGATGGACCACGATGCGTTCAGCAAATGGCTAGGTATTGAGGTCATTGCCGTGGAAGCGGGATCGGCCAAGCTGTGTATGACTGTTCGTGAGGAGATGACCAATGGATTTGGCATTGCCCACGGTGGGATCAGCTACAGCTTGGCAGATTCAGCGCTTGCCTTTGCCTCGAATGGCGGCGGGAACCAGAGCGTGAGCTTGGAAACGGCCATCCATCACTTGAAGCCGGTCCAAACGGGCGACACACTTGAAGCTCGTGCTATTCTGCTTAACGAAACTCGCCGGACGGGTTTGTACCAAATTGATATTTTTAAAGATGATGTCCGCGTGGCTTTTTTCAAAGGCACGGTATATAGAACGGGCAATGAATGG
>DMCR01000051.1:16990-17357 GCA_003445735.1 Cryomorphaceae bacterium | reverse complement strand
ACATCATAATTGATCACCAAATCAATTCCCTTGATATCAATACCACGCGACATCACATCCGTCGCCACCATGATTCGGATTTTCCCGCTGCGAAAGTCGCTCAGAGCCTCCTCGCGCTGCTCCTGCTCGTAGTCCGATGAAATTCCCTGACAAGCATATCCTTTTTGATGAAGCGTACGGGCCAATTTCTCCACCTTCTTCTTCGTCGAACAGAAAATGATGATGGACTGGAAATCATCCTTGTCGCCCAAAATATGACGCACTAGGGCTACCTTCTGCTCCTCGTGAGCCAAATAAACTTTCTGGGTTACCCCCTCGGCCGGTTTAGAAATAGCCACCGAAACCTCTTCCGGTTTGTTCAAGATCT
>DMCR01000051.1:16375-16594 GCA_003445735.1 Cryomorphaceae bacterium | reverse complement strand
AGGTAAGGATTTGATAATCTTCATTATATCGTCATAGAAACCGATGTCGAGCATACGATCCGCCTCATCCAGGATGAGGTGTTGTACGGTATCGAATTTCACGTAACCGCGCGCCATGTGCGCCATCAATCGGCCCGGAGTAGCCACAATAATATCCGCTCCACCCTTTAGTGCATCGGCCTCAGCCTCCCAGCTCACACCGTCGCCACCACCATACAC
>DMCR01000051.1:13894-15970 GCA_003445735.1 Cryomorphaceae bacterium | reverse complement strand
CGCGTAGGGCACAAAATCAAAACCTGAACACCGTCGCTTGGAGCATCTGCAATCTGGTTCAACGTAGGAAGAACGAAAGCAGCGGTTTTTCCCGTACCTGTTTGGGCACAACCGATGAGGTCTTTGCCCTCTAAAATTAACGGAATAGCTTTTTCTTGTATCTCGGTCGCATCTTCAAAGTTCATGTAGAACAGTGCGTCGAGTATAGTATCGCTTAGATTAAAATCAGTGAATTTCATTCATTCAGTTTAGGTTGACTTTCGCCACCAAATCAACATTGTCAGAGACGAAAAAGGCGGCGGGTCCTGTTCCCACGGACCATTGTGTGCGGTCGATGGAGAAGCTAGCCTCGAGGGATTTGGCGTCCATTTGAACGACGCGAGCTTCTATGGGATGCGTTTCTCCTCGCAAGGTAAGGTCTCCGCGCATGTCGTAGGTAGTTTTGGAGCCAATTTTGCCCACAAACTCAATTTCAGCGGCTGAAAAACAAATAGTTGAGTATTTTTCCGCATGTAAAAACTCCTCTTGATTGACCACATTTCTGTCCCTAGCCGCGACGCCAGTACTAAAAGAATTTGCCGCCACACAACCCTCAAAAGTCAAGAGTATATCTTCTTCAAATGTCGCCTCGGCCGGCATTCCATCACTGTATAACCAACCTGTTACCTTGCTAAAACCAAATTCCCTTACGGTAAACTCAATCTCAATTTCCGCAAGAACGGTTCGTGTCTGCCCTACCAGAACGTTGGCTGCGAGCAGGAATACAAGCAAGTATTTCATAGGTATAGATTAAAGGAACGGATCAAATCCATGCTCCTTTAACAACGAAAGACGGGGTCCGTGTTCAATAAAGGTGGAAGGAAGTTTATGAAGGACCAATTTTGGTCTGGGCACCATACCCTCCACCAAGGCAGTAATACCACCCCCTAAACCGCCCAAACCGGTCGATTCTTCGAAAACGTGGATTTCATCAAATTCAGCCAAAATTGGGGCAAAATCGTCGAAAAATGGCCGAATTTGAGCTAAATGGAGGTGATTTCCTTCATTTTTCATCAAATCTGAAATCGCCCCCGTGCTCACCCATAACACTTTTGAATCACCTTTTGACAACCACTCATACGGCGTAAAATTCATCGGTCGCGCCCCTTCCGTTTTCGCTTTTGGATAACGAATAAAAATAGGTCCTGAAGGCGGGTTCTCTGCAACCTCTTCTAGCATACCTCTGAGGGCCTCCCCATTCCTCGGGTTCCACACCACCACACCGGGTAAATCCATCAACAAGCCTTGATCAAATACCCCATGATGGGTCGGCCCATCGGTACCGACTAAACCTGCACGGTCGACTAAAAACACCACTGGCAGCCCCTGGAGAACCACATCATGGACTACCTGGTCATAGGCACGCTGCAAGAACGTGCTATATATATGTACCCACGGACGACCGCCTGCCGCTGCCATACCTGCCGCCGTGGTCACGGTGTGTGCTTCGTTGATGCCTGTATCAAGGAATTGGCGCTCGAAATCGTCGCGCAATGGTGCAAAACCACTGCCGGCAAACATCGCAGGACTGAGTACTCGAATATCCCTGTGTCGCATTAGAATGTCGCGCATTGCCTCAGCCGCCCACCACTGAAAAGTAGTGCCCGGTTTATATGACTTTGGCGCGCTCAGATCCGGGCGCTTCGTACGAATGTGCAAAACCTTTGGTCCATCCCGACGGAGCTGATCTTCAATGGCGCGAACCAACGAGACCACATCATTACCCTCTTTCACAATAGCGTATGACCATCCCAAACTCTGTACATACTCCTCATAAGTTCCCTTGGCGTGTAAGGCCCCCATGGTAAGATCAATACTGCGATCATTATCATTCAATATCACCAGCGCATTATGGCCCAAATTCCCCAAGTGGTTCAAAGCCTCAAAACTTTGTCCACCGGTCATCGAACCATCGCCAATAACCGCAACGCGGTGACGCTCACGACCAGCCGCACGGTCGGCCACACACACCCCCGTGAGCGCCGAAACACTCGTCGAGGCATGGCCGGCGCCAAAGAAATCATAGAGACTTTCCTC
>DMCR01000051.1:12833-13474 GCA_003445735.1 Cryomorphaceae bacterium | reverse complement strand
ATATAGCCTTGGTGACCCACATCCCAAATGAGAACATCCTCGGGGGTGTTCAGCACATAGTGCAGGGCGACGGTGAGTTCAGCCACGGCCACGGAGCTTTCTAGGTGAGTGATTTTATCGCGAACGCGCGCCACGACTTGGTCCACCAAACCTTTGGTGAACGCAGGAAGTTCCTGTAGTTCTAAAGCGCGTAAGTCTGTGATCATCTCGACAAAAATAGTCCAATTTTCAGGGCAAAATGCCACACTATTAAAAACCCCCGCGGCTGCACCGCGGGGGTCTAAAATGTTCAAATTTTATTACCCATTACGCCTTAATTCCTAGCAGCAAACGCTGCATGCGCTCGAAGAGGTAGTACATCACCGGTACGATAACCAAGGTAAGGAAGGTGGCGAAGGTCAAACCGAAGATGACCGTCCATGACATTGGGCCCCAGAAGACTACATTATCCCCACCGAAGAAGATCTGCGGATTGTTCTCGGTGAACAGGGTGTAGAAGTTGATGTTCATCCCCGTGGCCAATGGAATCAAACCCAATACGGTAGTGATTGCGGTTAATAATACCGGACGCAAACGCGTTTTCCCCGACCGAACAATAGTATCGATAAGCTCAGGTACAGGAAGTTTCGCTTTAGCCTCCA
>DMCR01000051.1:0-12434 GCA_003445735.1 Cryomorphaceae bacterium | reverse complement strand
ACCACAATACCAGCAAGGGAGATGATACCGATCATTGTCATCATGATCACAAATTCCATGCGGAAGATTACCAAGCCAAGAAATACTCCGATGAGTGAAAAGACTACAGTAACAAGAATAATGAAAGGGGTAGAGGCGGAATTGAATTGGCTCACCAAAATCAAAAAGATTAAGAATACGGCCATCAATAGGGCACGCGACAGGAAGCTAAGCTGCTCTGCCTGTTCCTCCTGCTCACCTGTGAAGCTCAAGGTTACCACATTTGGAATATTATAGTCTTGTAAAGAGGTTTTGATCGCCTCAACTGTTTCCGTTGGATTACTGCCTTCTAATACATTAGACTGAATAGAAATCACACGCTTAAGGTCCTTGCGCTTAATACTCGAGAATGTAGAAGTTTTATGTGCCTTCGCCACTGCTGAAATAGGTACTTGCTTTATTTTGCCCGAGGCTGCATCACGGAAAGTGATTTTTTGGTTCATCAAATCCTCCATGTTGTAGCGATAGTCGTCGATCATACGAATATTGATAGGGTAGTCATCCTCACCATCCTTGAATCTACTAACTTCTTTACCAAACAAGGCCGTACGGATAGCGTCTCCAATCTGTGCCGAACTCAAGCCTAAGGCGCGTGCCTTGACGCGATCCACTTCAATTGGCATTTCCGGCTTACCAGTTTCCACATCGAGCTTGAGTTCTTCGATGCCTGCAATACTTTGATTATTGATAAAGGTCCGCACGCCATCGGCTACATCAACCAATTGTGTGTAATCATCCCCACTGATCTCGATATTAATCGGTGGACCTGAAGGTGGTCCGTTTGAATCCTTTCCAACAGAAATAGTTACCCCAGGAAAATCTTGGATAGACGAACGAAGCTCATTGAGTACATACGAAGAATTCACGCGCAACCCCTCTGGAGAGACGCGTTCAGAAAACTTGTGGAAGGCTACGGTGATCTTTGCTTTATTCGGAGTCTTCGCCATAGAAGGTCCGGCATTAGGGTCACTAGTGCCTTCGCCTACTTGGGCAATTACGCTCTCTACCATATAATTCTGAAGGCTGCCGTCCTCGTCCGTGTAGTTGTATTCACGCACAATATCCATCACTCGCTTTTCCAAGTCCAAACACACCTCATTGGTCTCTTCAATGTCAGTACCAATGGGCATCTGGACATAAACAATGGCCTGGTTTGGCATGTTTTCTGGGAAAAAAAGTGTCTTTGGTGGAGTAATACCGAGAAGAACAATACTGAAGATGAGCAAGGCACCCGTACCTAAGAAAAATCCAATCGGGCGCTTACCGCTTAAAGCATAAGTCAAAAATTTAGTATAGAGATCCTCCAATTTGGGTAATAACTTGCCTTGGAACCAATCGGTCGCGGGCAAAACTCCATAGCCATAGATTAAAGCAAAACCGCCGCCATACATAAACATATTTCCCAAGCCAAGTATACCTGCACCATAACCAATAACAGCCCCCACCAGGATGAGAACCAAACTATTACGGGTCAATTTCTTCTTATCTATTACTTCTTTTTCCACCTTCATCAAGACAGAAGTCAAACCTGGGTTGATAACCAAGGCCACGAAGAGCGACGAGCTCAATACCGTGATCAAGGTGATCGGCAAATACTTCATGAACTCCCCGAAAATCCCTGGCCAGAACGCCAAAGGCACGAAAGCTGCTAGGGTAGTGGCGGTGGAAGCAATAATAGGCATTGCCACCTCGCCAGCGCCCAGTTTAGCAGCGGTTATCTTATCATAACCCTCATCCATGAACCTATAAATATTCTCTACGACTACAATCCCATTGTCGACAAGCATTCCAAGGGCCAATACCAAAGAGAACAACACCATCGTATTTAAAGTAATGCTCATGGCGCTGAGAATGAAGAAGCTCATCAACATTGATAGTGGAATAGCAATTCCAACGAATAAAGCATTGCGTAATCCCAAGAAAAACATCAAGACCAACACTACGAGCAACATCCCGAAGATTATAGAGTTTTCTAGGTCAGCTACCTGAGTTTGGGTCTGCTCTGAAGTATCGTTAGTTACTGTGACACTCAAGTTATCCGGGAAGTACTCGTCTTTGGCCAGATCCAAAATATCCGAGATTTTCCCACTTAAAATAATCTGGTTCTCCCCCGGTCGCTTAAACACATCTAGCATCACCACAGCATCGCCATATTCACGAGCGTAGGATTCTCGCTCCACTTCATCGAAAGCTACCTCAGCCACGTCTTTCAGACGCACCAGCTGCATCTTTTCGCTCTTGATGATAATATTTTCAAGCTCCTCAATTGCCCGAATCTCACCTACCACACGAACGTTTCGGCGGTATCCATCCACAAGTAAATTACCCCCTGAAATGGTCATGTTTTCATTTTGAATGGCGCCAGCAATATCGCGAAAGCCGAGCTTCATGCTTTCTAATTTCTTATTGTCAATCATTACGCGGACTTCCTTGTCGTCGATCCCGCGGATATCCACCTTCGAAATCTCGTTCAGGTTCTCAATCTCCTCCTCGAGATATTCGGCGTAATCTTTTAATTGGTCCAACGAGAACTCCCCTGAAAGGTTGATGTTCGCCATCGGCATCAACTCTGAAATATTTAACTCAAAGACGTTTGGATCCGCCGGTAAGTCCGTAGGGAAATCCGGCTTACCCATTGCGGCATCCACCTTGTCCTTCACCTTGCGCAAGGCATCTTCCGGCGTTACGTCAAAGTCGAACTTCACTTGGATGGTCGAATACCCCTCCACCGAAGTCGAGTTGATTTCATCCACCCCAGTAATCCCGTTGATCTCTTTTTCTAGAGGACGAGAAATGAGTTTTTCAATATCCGCTGGAGAGTTTCCAGGATAGGGCGTGCCTACATAAATTTCAGGCGTAACTATCTCAGGAAAGGCCTCTGAAGGCATACTGAGATACGACATCAAACCGGCGATGAAAATGATGGCAGTCAATACATAGACTGTCATGACATTGTTCACCGAGAAGTTCGATGGCCCGAAGCTTTTAAAGAGTTTTTTGTTTTCTTCCATGTTGCTTTGGGTCCAATTATTTTATGTGTACACGTTGTCCAGTACGAACGCTGCGTGAACCCTTATCCACCAACTGCGTACCTGCTTCAATACCTGCTTTGATCTCTGAGCGGCCTTCATAAGATAATCCTGCTTCCACCATAACTTTCGCCACTTGGCTGTAGGTGCCTTTGTTTTCCAACACAAATACAAAGTCATTGCCTTCGACATCCTGCTGAATCAAGCTAGATGGCACTGCCAATGCTGCGTCGTTCCAGTAATCTTGCAATGCCACATGTACCATTTGATTTGGTTTTACCGTACCTGGGTCCGACGGCAAGCTCACATTGATAGAGAAAGTGCGGTTGCCTTCTTGAATGAATTGGCCCACTTGCAAAACTTCAGCAGCCACTTCAAAATCCATGCTGGTAAAGGCTACGTTCGCTGGGGTTCCCACCTTCACACGATTCGCATAAGATTCCGGCACATCCGCCTTCACGTAAACACCCGAGGTGTTGACCAAACGTACTGCCGGCATCTGTGGCGCGGCTAATTCACCAACCTTAGCAAATACTTCATCAATGGTTCCTGTAAAAGGCGCGCGAACCTCACTCATTGCCATCTGTTCTTTCAACGTTTCAAGCTTTTGCACCAAACCGTCGTAATTGTTCTTCGCTTGGAGGTACTGAATCTCTGATCCTATTTGCTCGTCAATCCACAACTTCTCCTGTCTGTTGAACACAGTCTGAGCTAAAGCCAAAGCCGTTTCCAATTCTTTCAATGAGCTCTCCATCAAATCTGTATCTAGGGATATCAATAATTGGCCCTGGCTCACCTTCTGTCCCGCTTTCACGTGGATGCGCTCCACCTTCCCACTGTTCAATGGGAACAAGTTGATGCTTTTATCTGCTTCTACCTTGCCGAATACTTCGAAGTAGTGGAAGAACAAATCTGGATTCACCTCAAATGCGGTAACTGCATCATACGAAGCCGTTGTGTCCAATTCCGCGATGGCCGCATCCAAATCTGTGATCTGTGCGTTCAATCCATTTACGACAGTTTTAATACTGTCGCGCTGTGTTGTTAATGTTTGTAAATCACCTTCTACCGTAGGCTGAGAACAAGCCGATATAACGGCTAGAGGGGCGATGAGTAGTACTTTTTTCATTTTGAAGATTGTTGGGTCATTAAGTATTCTAGTTCTGCTTGTTGGTCCAAGACCGTTTGTGCGGCCAAGAACATCGATTGTAATGCTTGCTGGTACTGCGTTTCACTTTGCGTCAGTGCCGTAGAGGAGCCTACGCCCTCTTCATATTCTCTTCTGCGTTGATTGCGAATAGTTTGGGCCAATTCTGCACTCTCTTTCTGGGACAAATAATCCGCTATTGCACGGTAATATTCATTCACCGTCGAGGCGTGCTGCATGATCAAGGCTTGCTCCATTTGCGCCAATCCGATCTCCGCTTGGTGTTGCTGGATCTTCGCTTCCTGCACCTGGGCACGTCCGTTTCCGGAGGTAAACAAGGGCACACTAATGCTTCCGGCCACTAAACTGCTGGGGATATCTACAGCGGCATCGCTAAAAATGTTGGCCTCGCTACTCATATATTGAATGTTGTTCTGGTAACTCACACCTATGGTCGGCAAGTAGCCCAATTTCTTATTGAGCAATTGCAACTTCGCACCCTCTACTTGGTTCACCATGCTCCGGTAATCCACTGTCTTGGTAGGGTCGAAACTCGTCCCTGCCAAGTATGACGCCGCAGAAGCGTTCACCACCAAGCTTCCTAAATCATCGGCTAATTGCATTGGTGTTTCCACCGGGAAGCCCATTTGCAACTTCAACAACATCTTCGCAACCTTCGCTTGGCCTTCGCTGTAGCGTACGGTGTTCTTCATATTGTTGTAGTTCAACATAATTTGATCCGCATCCGCCTTGCTCACCAAACCGGCTGCGTTCATCTTTTGCATCTCTTCAGCGAGGTTCGCCAAATAGCCCTCGTTCGCTTTCAAGATCTCCACGCTTTCCGCGCTCAACAAAGCCAAATGGTAGGCCTTCGCCACATCTCGGTGCATCTCTGAACGAGTTTTTTCCGCGCCAATAGCCGCACCATCCTTCAACACCTTAGCCGCCATCAACCCAACAACGTAAGAGCCGTCGAAAATGAGTTGGTTCACGGCCAACCCACCTTGGGCCTGATAATCCGTCCCGAACACGAGCTGGTCTAGGGTACCGTCACCATTGAAATCCGTCACTAATGCGCCAAGTTCAACGTTGTACACATACTGTCCCGAAGCCGAAGCTTGCGGCAGTCCATAGGCCAGGTTTTGTCTATAAATCTGTTTGGCGCGCTCGATCTCAAGCTCCGCGATTTCCATACCATAGGCATGGGCAAGCGCATATTGCTGGGCCTCCTGCAGGGTGAATTTTTGCTGAGAGAATCCCACAGTAGTGAGCAGCAACGAAATTGTTAGAAGTTGGTGTTTCATTTAGTCGTCTGAATGTATTCTTTGATTGAGATATTCTAGTCCTTGCAATGATGCAATGCCGCGGATGTGGTAACGCAATGATGCTTTTCTTAATTCGTCCAAGTTTGGCATATCCTTCCCGACAACCGTTTCGTGTACGGCCAAGATGTGTCCATAATACAGGATAGTAATGAAGTCAATATTAATGTCATCGCGGTAGAATCCTTCGCGCATGCCCTGCTCAAGATTCTTGCGAGTAATGGCACAAACTATTGTCTGACGATGATTTTTGACCTTTTGGGCGACCTCCGGATAATATTGAACAAGTTGAGCAAGAAGTCTATCCTCAGCACCGCGAAGGTTTTTCTCCGCGAATTTTTCTAGTGCAAAGAGTTGATCAATAGCATTGCCTGAAACCTGGGTTAGGTTTTCATGCAGTTCATTAGCCATATGTCCGGCCGTGAGTTCGAAGACTTGATGTAGTAGGTCCAATTTGTTGTCGACGTACTTATACAGGGTTTTCTTCGAAATCCCGCAGTACTGACTGATTTGGTCCATAGTAACAGACTTCACCCCGAATTCTTTGAACAGCTCGAGACTTGCAAAAAAAATTTTTATTTTTTCAGTATCCATACGGGATAAAGCGCTTATCAGAAACATTATAACCAAAAAACGTTTCTTTTGTTTCCCCTCCGAGCAACTTTTGTGCCAAAACATAGTTTTTACACTTTTTTTTAATCGCGAAAGGACGTATTTTCATTGTATAATGCCATCTTTGTAGCAAAGACTTCTATACATGAGCATCAAACAACTCCTACACCAGCCAGCAATTGGTGAAAAAGTAATTGTGAAAGGATGGGTTCGTTCCTTCCGTAGCAACAGGTTTATTGCCCTAAATGATGGTTCTTGCTTGGCCACATTGCAGTGTGTCGTAGATTTTGAAAACGTGGATGAAAATGAACTGAAGCGCATCACTACAGGTTCTTGTTTGGCAGTGACCGGTTCACTCGAAGAGAGTCAAGGCCGCGGCCAGAGCGTCGAAATCATCGTAGATCACTTTGAAGTATTGGGCGATGCTCCAGTGGAGGATTATCCACTGCAGCCGAAAAAACACAGCTTGGAGTTCTTGCGCGAAATTTCACACCTACGTCCACGCACCAATACTTTCGGAGCTGTATTTCGTTTACGCCACGCATTGAGTTTCGCCGTGCACAACTACTTCAATAAAGAAGGGTTTTTTAACTGGCACAGCCCCATCATCACAGGTTCTGATGCCGAGGGTGCGGGCGAGATGTTCCGTGTGAGTACCCTGCCTGCTTCAGGCGGTGATATCTCCAAGGATTTCTTCGGCAAAGAAACACACCTCACTGTGAGCGGTCAGTTAGAAGGAGAACTAGGTGCTATGGGTCTTGGAAAGATCTACACCTTCGGGCCTACGTTCCGAGCGGAAAACTCCAACACCACGCGTCACTTGGCCGAATTCTGGATGATCGAACCGGAGATGGCCTTTTACGACCTTGAAATGAACATGGATTTGGCGGAAGACTTTCTCAAATACTGTATTCTATACTTACTCGACAACTGTCGCGAAGACCTTCAATTCCTTGACCAACGCTTTGCCGACGAGCAGAAGTCTAAGCCTCAGAACGAGCGCTCAGAGCAAGGATTGATCGAGAAACTAGAGTTCGTAGTAAGCAATGATTTCGTTCGATTGAGTTACACTGATGCCATCGAAATCTTGAAGCGCAGTAAACCAAATCAAAAGAAGAAATTCAAATACCTCATCAACGAATGGGGGGTAGATTTACAAAGTGAGCACGAGCGCTACCTGGTTGAGAAGCACTTCAATGCCCCTGTAGTCCTGTTCGATTACCCTGCCTCTATCAAGGCTTTCTACATGCGTTTGAACGACGACGGCAAGACCGTTCGCGCCATGGACATTTTATTCCCCAGTATCGGTGAAATAGTCGGCGGATCACAGCGTGAAGAGCGTCATGATGTATTGAAAGAAAAAGTCGCTGCCGTAGGAATTCCTGAGGAAGAATTGTGGTGGTACCTTGAAACTCGCAAATTCGGAACGTGCGTGCACAGTGGTTTCGGACTAGGTTTTGAACGTTTGGTCCAATTCTGTACGGGCATGGGCAACATCCGCGATGTCATACCATTCCCACGTACTCCGGGAAGCGCAAACTTCTAACCCCCACCTCCCCAATCTATGCTAAAGCAGACCCTTGCACATAAACTTCAACAAAAGCTGAGTCCACAACAGATTCAGCTCATGAAGCTCGTGCAGCTGCCAACCCAAAGTTTGGAGGCCCGCATCAAACAAGAAATCGAAGAAAACCCCGCCCTGCTCGAAGGCCGGGACAAATCAGAAGACACCTTCGATAGTGACGTCACGTCAGATACAGACGAGCGCGAGGTCAGAGACAGCTTAGAAGAGGTCAATTGGGACGATTACCTCGGTGATGAGGATACCCCAGATTACCGAACCAAAAGCAACAACTTCAGCTCCGACGACGAACTCTACGAAGCCCCGGTTGTGGTCAACGAGAGTTTTCACGAAAGCCTCGTGTCCCAGCTGAACCTTAGAGACCTTAAAGACGAGGAACTCGCCTTGGCAATTTATTTGGTAGGGGCGATTGACGATGATGGCATATTGCGCCGTTCCCTTGAAGATATCGTGGACGATCTTGCCTTCTCGCAAGGAGTGTTTACTGAAGTTGCTCTTCTGGAAAAGATGTTAGGCATTATCCAAGAATTGGATCCTCCGGGCGTTGGAGGACGGGATTTACGCGAATGTTTGATGCTCCAACTCGATCGTAAGAACGGGACCGCGAAAGTAGAATTGGCACTGACTATCCTTGATAATTACTTCGATGCATTTGTCAAGCGCCACTACCAAAAGCTCATGGACCGTTTAGGGGTGGATGAGGAGATGCTAAAAGGGGCTATCGAGGAAATTGGCCGATTAAACCCTAAACCCGGCGGCTCTTCCAACCTCAGCCGCCCCACCGAAAACATCATTCCGGATTACAACTTGCTGATCGTAGATGGTGAATTAGAGCTTTCACTGAACGGTAAAAACGCCCCAGAACTCAGTCTCAGTCGACAATACCGAGATATGCTCGAGCACTACAAAGCGAGCAAACAAAAGAACAAGGCCGAGAAAGAAGCGGCGCTTTTTGTCAAGCAAAAGCTAGATAGCGCCAAATGGTTCATAGACGCCATAGTACAACGTCAGCAAACCCTGATGTTGACCATGCAAGCCATTTTGGAATACCAAAAAGAGTATTTCCTCACAGGTGACGAAACCAAACTTCGCCCGATGATTTTAAAGGATATAGCCGAGGAAATTCAGATGGATATTTCTACCGTCTCTCGTGTGGCTTCGAACAAATACATTCAAACCCCGTACGGTACCTTTTTGATCAAGGAGTTCTTCTCGGAGTCCATGACCAATACCGACGGCGAGGAAGTGAGTACGCGTGAAATCAAGAAGATTCTCGAGGATACCGTAGCCGAAGAAAACAAACGCAAACCGCTGACAGACGATGCATTGGCGGCCATTCTTAAGGAAAAGGGCTATCCCATCGCACGCAGAACGGTAGCGAAATACAGAGAACAATTGAATATTCCAGTCGCACGAATGCGTAAACAGCTCTGATGGAAGACCTCAGGCACTACATCGCCCGATTCCTCAGTAACACCCTACATCCAGGAATCATGCCTACTATCGGCACCGTCCTCATACTTGGCGCACTGCCGGAGACTTTTGAATGGAACTTCGTGGCGCGAGTGGTCATGACAGTGTTTTTAGGTACTTGCATTGGACCCTTTCTGGGCATAGTAATTCTCCGCTTGGCCGGCACCATTTCTAGCCTGCATTTGGTCAAACGAGAGGAACGCATTTACCCTTATCTGATTGGCGCAGCGTCTATGATTGCAACCGGAAATCATTTGGAGCGCGCAGGAGTGCCCATTGAAATCACTTGGGCCACATACCTCAGCGCTCTTGTGGTCATAATCAGCACTATCTTACTGCCCTTTTTCAAAAGTAGTGCACATGCGACAGGGGTCTTTGCGCTGTATTCCTTATACATATGTTTGCATCAACGCTATGGCGGTGGAGAAATCGAGCATTTGATCATCGGAGCAATGGTTCTCGGTGCGCTTACATGGGCGCGATTAGAACTTCAAAAACACACGCTTCAAGAGCTTTTAAGCGGTGCATTATTGGGCTTTATCCCTATGTTTATGCTCCTCTCTAAGTGAATCAAATCGTTTACTCATTCTACTTGCTTTAGACTCAAGAATTGGAGATATTTACAATCCCTATTATGAGGATTATTAGAACACCAAGGAAATGAAGAATTTTTTCAAAACCATTTTTACCGTTGTTGCCATTCTCGCTTATACCGGCACAGCGAAGGCTTCTCACAACGCAGGGGGTGATATTCAGTACGAATACATCAGCTCAACAGGCGGTACGCATAAGTATAAACTCATCATGCGTTTATACCGTGATGTTTCTGGCATTACCTTGCCGACTAGTGCGACGGTATATGCATGTTCGGCTAACTATTCTACCGTGAGCACCACTCTTTCGGAAATTTCTCCAGGAACGAGTGGTCAGGGAGTAGTGGCACCCACACTTTTTGATTGTGTAAGTAGTACGAATGCTGGCGTAACCATCAACGTGGTTACTTACGAAGGAGAAATCACTTTACCAGGTAATGCTCCTGACTGGACCTTTGCCTTCAGTACGTGTTGTCGCAACCCGGCGGTTGACAATATCATTAACCCATCAAGTCAAGGGTTTTACATTGAAGCTAAATTGAATAACCAAATTGGTCAAAATACATCGCCAGAATTCGTTTCTGAACCTGTACGTGCTTTTTGTGTGGGTCGTACTTTTAATTGGAAGCAAAGTACTGTGGAGCCTGATGGGGACTCTCTGTTCTACCGTATTTCACATGTAAAGGCTGGATATGCATCAGGGTGTACGCCCACTAATATTAATTATGCGGCGGGTTGGACTTACGATCAGCCCATCACTACCTCACCTCCACAATCATTAACCATGAACCCTAATACTGGCTTGATCACCTTTAAGCCTTCCTCGGTAGAGATTGATGTAATGGCGGTTACCGTCGATGAGTACCGTTATGATTCAACGCTTTATGTATGGCGTAAGATTGGTGAAGTAAACCGCGATATGCAGATTGCCATCGCCTCACTTTGTACTCCTCAGGCACAGGCAGGTGTTCAATTAGATTACCAGGCTCCTGGGATCTATCAAGATCCTGATAACGGTCTTCCAACCGTAGACTATAACTGTTTGGATTCTACAGTTACCTTGAAATTCAAAGTAAAACTAGACTGCTCATCGATCTCACCTGACGGTACTGACTTCCGTTTGACCAAGCCGGATGGACAGCCGTTGGCCATTCAGTCCTTTACCGCGAACTGTGATGCAAATAACGAAGCCACTCAAATGACCATTAAGTTGTTCAAGCCACTTTCCAAAAACGGCAAGTATTTCTTGTATTCTAAAGTGGGCAATGATGGAAACACTTTATTAAATAAGTGTGGTTTTCCAATGAATGAGTTTGATACGATTCAGTTGAACGTTACAGGTTGTTTCAACGCCATTTACGAGATGGAGAACGTTACTATAGAGAAAGATCAAAACCCAGTTATTGAGTGGAGTGCAGATACTTCTTCATACCCTGATTACCTCTTCCAAGAGTGGCAAATCTTCCGTAAGGATCCAGGAGCTGCAACCTACGCGAAAGTTGGTACCGTATTCAACCAATACAAGTACGACTTTAAAGATGGTCAGATCGGCTTCATTAAAGTAGACCAGGACAGCTACGACTATCGCATTGATATGAAGCTCAACGACGATTTGCAGGGGGCTTCTAACGACATTCATAGCATTCTTTTGGAGCGAGATAATGGTATTGTACCTATAGTTGATCCAGACACTGTAGCTATAAATCTTCAATGGAACCAGTACAATGGATGGGCCGTCGACAGCTATACGGTATTCTTGCAAGAGAAAATCGCTGGTACTTGGATGGGCGAATGGATTCACGATCACGTAGCTTCGCCACAAAACCCAGTCTTGGCTCCTGATACGTCGTACCAAATGTTTGTAGAATTAGCCCCAGGTGAATACCGCGTTTGTATTCGTACGACCAACCCAACGGATACGCAGTACACTGCTTACTCGAATTGTTTGCCTATTATCATCACAACCCCTCCTGTTCCAGATACAGTTGTTGTACCGAACTTCATCACCCCAAACGGCGACGGTGTGAACGACGGTTTCATAATCCAAAACGTAGACGATTATGAAGATTTGAGTCAGTTGTCAGTCTACAATCGTTGGGGCGATCGCGTATGGCAATCAAATTACCTGTACGACAACTCTAACCCATGGCGGGGAACCAATATGAACGGCGTTAAACTAGCTGATGGTGTGTACTTCTACACGCTAGAGCTATTGAACGCTTCCGATAACTACCAATATGTTGTCAATGGAACCGTAACCATCATGGATGCTCAATAGCGTCTCAAACATTTACCCCCTCTCTTAAGAGCAGAACACATGGCCCGGCCCCGAAGGGAGCCGGGCCTTTTTTATCTTTGACTCATGGCGGTTAGCGAACACATCACCAACTTGCTCAAAACCCTTCCGAATAAACCGGGGGTGTACCAACATGTGGATAAGGATGGCAAGATTCTCTACATCGGCAAAGCCAAGAATCTGCGTAAACGGGTAAGCTCCTATTTCACGAAGAATGACCACAGCGCACGCATCGCCACTATGGTGCGCAAAGTCGCGGATATTCGCACCATCATCACGGATTCAGAAGGAGATGCGCTGCTTTTAGAAAATAACCTCATCAAAGAGCATCAGCCGCGCTA
>DMCR01000204.1 GCA_003445735.1 Cryomorphaceae bacterium | reverse complement strand
GAGTACCCAGCAGGATCGGGAATTGAGCACCTGTTTGAAGGAGGAATTTGGATCGGCGGAACCTCAAATGGGGTCATTCGCGTGAGCACCTCAGCCTATGATGCACCTCAGGGATATGCTCCGGGTCGCGGCGGATTTGAATTCAATCCTATACCTGGACCAGGTGTGAAGAAGATGAGCAGCCTGAAGACGTCGCCGAATTTTAATTCGGATGCCATCAGCCACCAAGATTTCTTGTCCTACTTCTCGGACAGCACCTTGCTAGTACCGGGCACCTCTATTCCGATCAACAATCATATCAACCCCATGGATTTGGTTGTAGAGATGCGCGTCATGAATTGGAATTACAGCTTTTCAGATTTCATGGCCTTGGTCAACCTCACCATCACCAACGAGGGAACGCAGACCTTTGACAACCTCTATATAGGGCTGTGGAACAACACCGTGGTACGTAACATCAACATCACCCCGGCGGGCGCTGGAGGTGCCACCTTCTATTCGCAAGGAGGCAACGGATTTGTGGACAGCATGAACCTCGCCTATTGCTACGATGCGACAGGTGATGAAGGATTTACAGATAGTTATGTGGGCCAAGTTTACCTCGGCGCCGAAGACAAGCAAGGGTTCAGACACCCTCAGACGGATTCCACCTTTGATGTGAACTACAACGCGTGGATCTTCAACAACAGCGGACAAAGCACCTTCTTCTTCCCTACCACCGACCAGCAACGCTACCTAAAGATGGCGGACGGGTTTAACCACAGTCCTTGCTGGACTAATCCGACGGGGCCAGGATGTCAAAATACCCTCGGGGTTGACCTCCAAGACGAACTCAATAAAAGCGGGAACCGTTCAGACCTTTTATCGGCAGGACCATTTGATTCCTTTGCTCCAGGGGATGAGATCACCATCGCCTTTGCCTATGTGGTCGCAAAGAAAATGGAGGACGGCAACCCGAATGCCGATAATAACGATGTGCAGCGCAGTGGATTGCTGGCAGCGGCGAATTGGGCCCAAACCACCTACAATGGAGAAGATGGCAACTTCAATGGCATCCTCGACGAGGGTGAGGACAAAGACGGCGATGGGAAAATCACACGATTCATTTTGCCTACGCCACCAAGCATCCCCTATGCTCGCGTGAAGGCCGGCGACCAAGAAGCCACCATTTATTGGGCCTCAAATTCCGTAAATAGCGTTGACCCAATCTCGAAAAAACGTGATTTCGAGGGTTTCAACCTGTACGCGACCTCAACCGGGTTTGATGTGTTCGGCACACCAGATTTATCCAGTGACCTCAACCTCATCGCTTCATTCGACAGCACCGGGAACTTCTATGGATTCAACAATGGATTCGAGGCCATCAAACTAGCTGACCCAAAAACGTTCGATGGCGATAGCATCACCTATGACTTTGCCTACACCTTAAGCCCACTTCCTAATGGTTGGCAAACCGGTATGGCGGTGACCGCCTTCGATAAAGGGGACCCAAACACCGGATTAGAATCTTTGGAAAGTTCCGCCCTTGCAAGCGTCGTCCGTGCCTTCCCTGGAAAAGAGGGCAATAGCGAGGAGCGTCCGTACGCTTATCCTAACCCGTATTACCTCAGCGCAGGTTGGGAAGGGCAAAGTAACTTCCAAGAAGAGAGCCGCAAGATTATCTTTGCGAACCTCCCCTCACATTGCCGCATCACCATCACAACTGCCGCGGGAGACCTCATCGACACCTTTGAACACAACCCAGAGTACGATGGATCAGATATCCGCTGGTTCCGCTCATTCGGAGCAGAAAATGAAAGCCAAAACACCTTCTCCGGTGGAGAGCATGCTTGGGATCTACTTTCGAAAGAAAGCCAAATCATCGCGCGAGGTACCTACCTGATGCATGTTGAAGATTTAAATACTGGAAAACGATATACAGAACCTTTTATAATAGTTAAATGATGAAAACACGATTACTCCTTTTAGCGATGACCGTATTTGGTCTAGGTGCAGCTGCACAGACCGTTCCTTACGTGAGCATCACAAACATCAACAATGTGAGCGCCACAGATTTGGCTGCTTGTAATGATACTAGTTCCTATCTAGGTCAAACCATTCGTACCCGAGGGGTAGTGGTGACTCCAGGTTGGGCTACAGAGGTAGCCTCCGGCTCCGTAACCGGTGGCCTGCGTCCCTTCATATTTATCCAAGATACTGCCGTTGGCGGTCAGAGCTCTCCATGGGCAGGTATTGAAGTGATGGGGGTATATACCGCCTCTGATGGCTCGCTTCAGGTGCCTTCCACATTCACCCAAGTATTGGCCGGTGATATTGTAGAAATCAAAGGTGTGGTCGGTGAATACAACGGATCGAACCAGCTCAGCTTGGTCGATGCAAACAGCTTTAGCATCGTCGGCACAACCACTGACCCGGTTACTAGCGACACTGTTGCCCTTGGCGACCTAAACGACGCCCTGCAAGTCAACCAACTCACCACAGGTGAGCAATACGAAGGCGCGTATGCTACCCTCAAAAACGTAACCGTGACTGCAGTAATTCCATTCTCTGGAAACCGGGTGAGTTTCAATGTGGCCGATGCAAGTGGAAACACCATCAACGTCAGTGACCGATTCTTGGCACAAAAGCTCCCCTCGCATAGCACAGTAAACCCGCAATCTCCACAAACCCAAGGTTCATTCGTACCACCAGTACCGGGAACCTTCTTCAATAGCCTGAGCGGTGTGGTTCGTCACGACGCCAACGGTTGCACTGGGGATAATGGACGTGGATACGAAATCAATCCGTTCGACAGTACGCACTACGATATCGGCTATGCGCCGCCATACATCGCAAACTTCGAGCGTGATCCAGCCGTACCGACATCTAACCAAGATGTAGAACTCATAATGAACATAACCGACTATGACGGTACAGTGGATTCAGTAGCCATAGCATGGAGTGCTGATGATACCGTAAGTATCTTGAATATGCCGGTTTATACATTGCCATTGAGCCCGGGAACTACGGACGAATACGAGTACGAAATACCAGCCCAAGCTGACGGCAAAACCGTTCGTTACTTCATCTACGCTGCTGATAATGACGGCAACGAAAGCTGGTGGCCTGTGAAGCCAACGGCACAAACGACACCAAATGTCGAATTCTACACCGTTCGAGATAACGGTATGATGGTTTACGATATTCAGTATACACTTAACACGAACGGCAGCAGCCCTTTAGCCGGACAGGAAGTAACAGTGAAAGGAGTGGTGACCTCTTCAACAAAAATTGGTGACTTAGGATACCTCTACATTCAAGACGAATCAGGTTCTGAGTGGAGCGGTATCTGGTGTGTGGGAATCGGGCTAAACACCTACTACCGCAACGAAGAAGTGGAAGTAACCGGTGTAGTAGAAGAATACTATGGCATGACTAGAATAAATGTAACCTCCTCGAACAAGACTGGAAACTTGGGCACCGTAACGCCTACTGTCTTAGATCCATCAGATTCGGCGAGCTACGCCAACTTCGGTTGGGAGCCTTATGAAGGTATGTACATACGTTACGAGCAACCCAACGGGAAATTAGCCATCAGCCAAACGAATTTGGGCTTCGGAGACTGGGCGGTGAGCGAGAACAATGGTGCGCCCATAAGCCACAGCGCCCGTGTGTTGGTTGGTCGTCAAAGCACTACGGCATATAGCTCGTTAGACGCACAACTCGTTACGGACACCATTTATGCAAGCATCGATGGGGAGATGAATGTGAGCCCAATTGTCGTAAGCGACACTATGACTTTCGATGCCATCGAAGGAATCTTATATTTTGGGTTCTCTAACTACCGATTAATTCCTCGCAATAACAACGATTTCATCGGTGCCAACCTCACCTTAGACAGCGTGTATGTCCCTAGATCACCGTTGAGCATCATCGAACTCGACCAGCGTCCATTGACCTATTACCCGAACCCAGTGAGCGATATCCTCACCATCACTTCGGCACAACAAGGCATTTTGGAAATGTACAATGCCGCAGGCCGCCGCATCTTCACCAACACCTTCAACAACGAAGCGATCGTGAATACCAGCGCCCTACCTAATGGATTGTACATCTTACATCTGCGTACTGAGCAAGGATTACAAACCGCTCGTATTATCGTACAACACTAATGCGTCACGCGGTCTTCGCCATAGCAATTGTATTTCTCGGGGGCTGTCGCAACAATGACCAGCTCAAAGAGAACTTCCCGCCTGAAACTCAACTTCAGGTGGACACTATCATTCGTTCCGGCGACCTACGCCTCGGAACGAATGTGCAATTGCATTGGTATGGCACGGACCGCGATGGGTTTATCGCCGGCTACAACGTCGCCGTAAATGGCACCAGTTCTTTCACCACCGCCACCGACTCTCTCTTCAGCTTTAGCATTGATGCCGGAGTCGATACCGCCGATGTTTTGGTGGAGATTGCTGCGGTGGATAATGAAGGCGCTGTGGACGAAAGCCCTGCAAGCGTAGTGGTGCCCATCAAGAATGCGGCGCCAGAGGTGAGCATAGACCCCGACGGTTTCCTACCAGATTCTGCATTTATCGTAGCTACCTTGGATTGGCGTGCTAGTGATGCCGACGGGGACGAGACTATAGAGCTGGTGGAGGCTAAACTCAACAATGGAAATTGGTTCTCCATAGGCACCCAACCCAGCCTGTTATCCTTCGCCTTAAACGGTGATGGTACGGTAGATTTCTACAAGAACGCCCAGTGGACAGATAGCCTCAGCGGCGCCTCCTTGACAGGAGAGAATTTCTTGTTCCTCCGAGCTAAAGACCGTGCCGGCATCTATTCCGCGATAGATACCTCCACAGGATTCTTGTGGGCCCCGGCAGTGGAAAATACCTTAATCATTAACGGCCAAGCAGAATATCTCGGAACCTACTACAAAGCTTGGATGGACAGCGCTAATGTGAGCCATGATTACATCCAGATGGATGCGGTCACGGGCGCGGGCATTCCCGCCTACTGGGACCCAACGTACGAGATCATCATGTCTCGCTACAATGCCATCGCCCTATTCACGGATGCGACAGTCTTCCCCACCAAATCCGGCTCAGACTACCTCCTGAACATCCTTGCTTTGAGCACGCAGAAATTCTTGCAAAAGGGCGGGAAGCTCTTCACGGCCTCGCAACTTTCTGCGCCCATGGCCAGCGGTGCTTTCTTAGACATCTTCCCCATCGAAAGTTTGGTGCTGAGTAGCGGGCAAGCGCGTCTGACTAACGACAGCAGCTTGGTTGCCCTGGATGCAAGCTTTCCTGATATGCGACCACAAAACATTGTCTTAGGTGTAGTTCCTGTGGCACCTTCCGCAGATGCAACCGCCTTGTACGACGGGCAGCTCACCAAGATTGCTGGTTGGAACGGAGCGACGACTTTAGGCGCCACCAGAACTCAAAATGGATTAATCAACCAAGTCTTTATCGCATTGCCGCTTCACCTATTTACGCGGCCTAATGAAGGAGGACAGGAACTCTTAGATCATGTTTTTAATGCGGTATTCTAAGCTCCTCACATATACACTCCTCTTCTGGGGTTCTGCGGTATTCGCCCAAGGAACAGGTCGGATTGTGGGAACCGTATTGGACAAAGCCACCGGCGAGCCGCTGCCCAGCGCAGCGGTAACAATCGTGGGAACCTTCTACCAAACTCTCACAGATTTCGACGGTAAGTTTGTCTTGAACGATATCAAACCGGGTACGTACAGCGTCAAATTCCAATTCATCGGCTACCAGCCCATGCAGTTCAACGACATCAAAATAGGTGTGGGCAAGACGGTAAAATTGTACGCTAAACTCAGGGAACAAAGTGAAATGCTTCAGGCAGTAACGGTCGTAGGGCGCAAGAATCAAGTAGACCTTGAAAAAGCTTCCTCCGCTATAACCTTAAGCGACAGCGAGATTGGGGCCTTGGTAGCAAAAGGCGTGGAAGACGTTTTAGCGCAGCAAGCTGGGGTTCAACGAACTACCGATGGGCTTCAGATTCGTGGGGCACGCGTGTACGAGACCGAATACCTCATAGACGGTATCTCGGCACAGGATCCATTAGCTGGAACTGGCGGCGGGGTGAACGTGAGCGCGAGTTCTGTTGGGTCCTTGAATTTGATGACCGGTGGTGCTTCGGCAGAATATGGTGGCGGCTCGGCGGGGATTATCAATACCCAAATCAAAGAAGGCGGGGAGAAATTAAGCTGGGGTCTGAATTATCAAACGGACCAATTATTCGATGCTACCTCCTTCAATTCAGATGAAATCGAAGCCACCCTCAGCACTCCTATTCCATTTACCGAGAAGAAACTGCGACTCTTCACTACCGCCCGTGGACAATGGACCGACCATTACTTCGGGGCCACCGCAAATCAACTCAAATCAAGCTTGTTCCCTGACAATCCAGAGCTATGGGCACCGCGCCAGAGCAACGATTACTCCCATACTGTTAAGTTAAGTTACGGCACCAAAGGATTTGGGAAATTGACATTAACCAATAGCCACAGCTTGAAAGTCAATCAGAACTCGCGAACACTTCAAATTGTCGGATTCGATGCCCTCTTAGCACCGGGTTTCCAATACGAGCGGAGCAATAACTTGGACAACGCTACTACCTACACCCACCACAGCAACCTGACGGTGCTGGGCTACAACAAACGCCTCTCGCAAAAAACGGGATTAACGGTATCGGCAGGACGCCTCTTCACCAATCTGCGTGCCGATGCGAATGGCCGACCTTTCCGTGCAGAAACCGTGGACCAAATCTATGATGAGGACTATATCTTCACCGGAAACCTCACGGTTTTCAACCCGAACGACCCCTATGGCAATTACTACTTAATTCCAGGTAACGGATTGGTCAACAACGGTGGGATCACTCCTATTTGGCACGATCACTATGCGGTGGAGCATACCCTCAAAGGAAAATTGAGCTACCAGCCCAGCGCCATACACACCATCAGTGGCGGTATAGAGCACGCCTTGACAGAATACCAATGGGTAGATGTCTACCGTCCTTGGGTCGGTGCCCCTATTGTCATCAACGATACTACAACGACACCGTCCGTAAGCATTGGCTCTAGCAATGATATTTGGAAGGTGAGCCCTCAAAAAGGCGGCCTCTTTGCGCAGGACCGCATCGAATACAAAGGGGTGAAAGCCACTCTAGGAATGCGTTTCAACTACTGGGCACCGGGCGCTTTCGCCGATAACGCCGTCGCTGATGAGAGCTCTCCTGTACTGGATGCCGTGCGCGAGCAATACCTCCAAAACTCCTTCAGCGCCGGAGGGTTGCGTTGGAAAGTTCGCTTATTGCCCCGATTAAACATAAGCTTCCCCGTCACCGAAAACAACGTCTTGTACTTCAACTACGGACACAGCATGCGTATGCCGCACCCGCGATTCATGTACGCCGGTCTGGACCCACAATACCAGGACCGCAGCTTCCTTTCTTCATTAGGGAACCCAAACCTCAATCCGGAGGTCAATATCTCCTACGAAGTTGGATACAAAACCTTGCTCGGATCGCGACTGGGGTGGACCATCAATGCCTTCAACAACAATCGCTTTGATTACATCGTTTCACGTCGTGTGATCACCACAGATGCCACGGGACGCCCGGTCACCAAGACGATGTATATCAATCAGGATTATGCGAAAATAATTGGTATCGAAACCCAATTAAACGCTCGACTCAACGACCATTTCAACTCCTTTTTCAACGGCTCCTACCAGCAAGCACGCGGTAAATCAAACAGCGCTCGCGAAAGCGCCCTTCAGATTGCCCAGACAGGAGAGGTTCCGCTCACTCAAGAACAATTCTTGGCCTGGGACCGCCCCTGGAAATTCAACGCAGGGATCAGCTACCAAAGCGATTCGAGCAGATTCCGTGCTTCTTTAAACGCGCAGTATACCTCGGGCTACCGCTACACCCCTCAAATTTTGGAAGGCTATAACGACCTAGGCCGCCCACAATACCGAGTAGACAACAGCAATTACTTGCGCGAACGCGGTACTTATTGGTTCGGGCTCAATGGTAAAGCTTCCTATGCGTTAGTGAAATTCGGTACGGGAGGTATTCTCCTCAACCTCGAGGTGATGAACATAACCAACAGACGCAATGCACAAATTGTCAATCCTATCACCGGTCGTGGCTATGAATATGGCGATGATGTGCCATTGACTTGGCGCGATCCACGTCCAGAATTCAACGGACCTCAGGAATACGGAACAGACCCAAGAAACCCAGCACGATACTCGGCGCCCACGCAAATTTTAGCAGGAATTCAAATCAAATGGTAAACCGCAAATACATAGCATCTATCGTTCTCCTGCTCGCCTCAAGCATGTTGGTGCGTGGTCAATTATTGCCTACCTACGGCGAGGAGCGTGCGGGACTTAGTGCCTTTACCTTCCTTAAGCTCCCTATCGACCCAGCTAGCGTCGGGGTCGGCGGTGCCAGCCTTGCCATGACCGAGCACAGTTTTGGTGCCCTAGTAAACCCCGCCCTTGTGAGCGGAGGGAACCAACAAGGCTTCTTTACCTCCAACCGCGCCTTGGGCGGAGGCATATCACATGATTTTATTGCTTTGACCAAGGCACGAGCCAACGGCCAGCACATTGCCTTGACCCTGAATTCTCTAAGCACTGGTTCTATTTTAGAAAGAACGGTATGGCAACCGGAAGGAACCGGGGCCACAACCGCTGCCACCTTGACCTCAGTAGGTTTAGGAATTAGCCAAGCCTTCTCTGAATATTTCCACGCGGGAATGCAGTTGAAATACGGATTGGAACAATTAGGGGTATACCGCGCGCACAATGTGTATTTAGACCTTGGTTTCTTGTATAAATTGGACATCGCCGACTTACAATTCGCCGCGGCCCTTACCAACTTCGGTCCCAATACTCCAATCTCCAACCTTCCCGTAGGCGATGAAAGCGCCCTGGCCGCGACGCCGCAAATGTTTAGCATGGGATTGCAATGGACCGCTTGGGAATCCGGCAACCAAAAGCTCACACCAAGCTTCCAACTCAATCACCCCACAGATAATGCCGAATACTACGCTGCCGGTCTTAAATACCAGTGGCGCAGTTATTACTGGACCAGCGTGGGCTACCAGGTCGGTAGTCAAAAATCATTGCCTTGGATGGGCTTTGGTATGAAAGGACAAATAAGCGGATGGCCTATGGAATGGGGCGTTGGCGCTATACCGACTCCATATGGCACCTATCAGGGCACTTTGGGACTAAAACTACAACCGCTATCATGGTAAGAAGAGCATATATCCTTTTACCAATAGTGGGGCTATTGCTGATGAGTTGTGAAAACTACTTCGGCAAGCGCACGGATTTAGACTTCATCGAAATCCCAACTTACGACGTTCGCGAGATCAGCTATGTGCCCATCGCGCCGAACATCAACGATGCGCAATCCCCGGTTGATGTACACGTGGGTTATGACGAATTCATCTATGTCGTCGACAGTGCCAATGAACAGGTTTTGAGATACGACCTCGCACTCAATTTACAGGGAAGCATCACTATCCCTGGAGTACGGAAAGTAGTACAAAACCGCTCGTTCCATCTGCTCGCCATCGGCACATACGATACAACCATCGCGGGCGTAGACTATAGCCTCACCGCACTGTACGATATAGATTTGGTTGACGATCAAAATACATTGAGCTTCAACAATGTTATAGCGGAACCCGTATTAGTGCATCCCTTCTATTTCAAGAATAGTTTCTCCTCCTCCGATGCGAAAGTGAAGTTTACGGATGTAGCGATAATTGGGTCCAATTTACCCGCAGAAAACAACAGCTACTACCTCAGCCGAACGGGAGTAAGCAGCAATAACGCCGGCTTCGGTCCAGATTATGCGGTACTGAAATTCACCAAGGACCACCAGTGGATTTCCAGCATTCCAGTCACCGCCACCGGAGCCACCTATTCTAACTACTTCAAGAATCCTTTAGCCCTCCAAGGCTTCACACAAGCGCCTCAGCTCACCGCGAACAACAGTCCTGATTTTTGGGTCCTCAACCAAAACGAAGACCAAGAAATTCAAGTGCAGCACATTCAGTTCACCGAAGGACCCTTTGGTGCCCTCTACCAACCTATATTCTATTCCACCTCAGACCCAAACAGCACCGGCTACCTACAAACCCCCAAGCGGTTTGAAAATCCCGTGGACCTCTGTCTAGCAGGCGATGGATCAAGATTTTTGTTCGTGGCCGATGCAGGTGTAGATAGTGTGTACCAATTCACCAGCTCGGGGCTAGAAGGTGTGCCGCCGCCACCGGCCTCCACCGCTGAAACCAATGCCATTTCGACCTTAGGCGGCTTTGGCAACGTTAGTGCTATAAGCTATTACGACAACATACTTTATGTCGCTGATTCTAAAACTGGTGTGGTCAAAAGATTTAAACTAACCCTTGATTTTGACTAAGGAAATTTTAACATTTAATCCTTAAATTCACGTTCACATTATTCGTTGACAAAACCACTTATCTTAAAATAATCATGAAAAAACTTATTGCATTCATCTTAGTTTGTTCCGCTTATCTAGGGATGGCCCAAACAAATGTAGTTGCCATTAACACGTTCAATAGCATGGATGCT
>DMCR01000115.1 GCA_003445735.1 Cryomorphaceae bacterium | reverse complement strand
AGGTCCTGGAAGGAATGGCCGAGGGCGCCTTAGCGGGGAAGCTGGTGTGCTCGACCATTAAGGGAATTATTCCGGACGAGAATATGATTGTTGGGGAGTACCTGCGCGAAGTGGTAGGGATTCCTGAGGAGAATATTGTGGTTATTACGGGTCCGTGTCACGCCGAGGAGATAGCCTTGGAGCGGCTGAGTTTTTTGACGGTGGCTGCGAAAGAGAAAGCGGTGGCCGAGCGTGTGGCGGGGGTGTTGAAGAACCACTACATGCGCTGCACCTTGAGCACGGATATTTACGGGACAGAGTATGCGGCCGTGATGAAGAATATATATGCCATCGCGGCAGGGATGTGCCATGGTTTGGGCTATGGGGATAATTTCCAGGCGGTACTTATTTCAAACGCGGCACGTGAAATGCGCAGGTTTATGAAGAGTACTTGCGAGGGTCCAATTAATATTAAAAAGAGCGCGTATTTGGGTGATTTGTTGGTGACCTGTTACAGCCAATTTTCCAGAAATAGAATGCTAGGTAATATGCTGGGAAAGGGGTACACGGTGAAGAGCGCAAAGGCGGAAATGACCATGGTGGCGGAAGGCTATTATGCCGTGCCATTGGTGGCGAAGATTAGAAAAAAGCACGAAGTTAAGATGCCAATTGTCAAGGCAGTGAACGAGGTGTTGTACGAAGGGAAATCGGCGAAGAAAGTAATGGCGAAATTGGCACTAAAATTAAACTAAGGAAACCGCAAACATCCCGAGGGGTCGTGCGTTATGCCTAGAACCACACTTACTGATGAAGCTAAACCACATCCTTACATTCCTTTTATTATCCGCTCTTTCTTTTGGGCAAAATCCTACCCAATTATTACGGGAGGCCGAGGCCAAACTCGGCAGCGCAGATGTAGCAGCTGAGGTTAGTATACGGACGGTGCGTCCAAAGTGGGAGCGTACCATAGAGGCCAAAATCTGGAACAAAGGAATGGACAAGACCATGATTCTTATTACAGGTCCGACTCGAGAAAAAGGGACCGTTTTTTTGCGCAATGGTGATGAGGTCTGGCATTATGTTCCGGGAATCAGGAAAATTATTGCTCTACCGGCGGCGATGGTGCAAAGCTGGATGGGAACTGATTTTACCAATGATGCGCTGATCAATGCGGGATCGTTGGTGGAGGATTACGAGCATAAGTTATTGGGAGTGGTTTCTCTTGAAGGGAATCCTTGTTATCATATAGAATTGGTCCCGAAACCTGAAGCTGCTGTAGTTTGGGGGAAAGTGGTGACGCATATTTCCGTGAAACAAACGCTTCAACTCCGCACAGAGTTTTATGATGAAGATGACTATTTGGTTACGACGTTACTGGCTAAAGAAATCAAAAATCTTGGAGGCCAAGAATTACCCTCCAAGCTGACCATCATGCCGGCAGATAAGGAAGGTTTTTATACCGAGATGACCTACAAGGAATTGGACTTTAATTTCACTTTTCCAGCAGGATTTTTTGAGCGGAGCAATATGAAACTCGTGCAGTAATGCTAAAGCTCGCGTGGAGAAATATCTGGCGTAATAAAGTGAGAAGCACAATCACCATTGCTGCGGTGATGTTTTGTGTCATTTTCGCGGTCGTCCTTAGAAGCTTTCAAGTGGGGGTTTGGGAGCACATGGTGGATGATATAGTAGCCAATAATTTTGGTTACCTCCAAGTGCATCAAAAAGGATTTTGGGAGGAGCAAAGCCTTGATCTCAGCATGGATCAGGCCACATTGCCTTCAGATCAATGGCGGGAAGTCGACGGGGTCCGTTCGGTCGTGCGTCGATTGGAAAGCTTTTCCTTGGTCAGCATGGACCAGAACAATAGAGGAAGCTTGGTACTGGGCATTGAGCCCCAACATGAGCTGCCTGGATTGCAGCTTACAGATCAGATTGTTTCTGGGAATGTTTTTGAACCGGGTTCGGATCAGGTCGTAGTTTCTGAAGGGTTGGCAGAGTTTTTAAAAGTTGTCGTGGGCGACTCCTTATTGTTTTTGAGTCAAGGTTATCGTGGAGCCAGTGCTTATGGCCAATTCGTGGTGAGCGGCATCGCAAAAATCTCAAACCCTGAATTGAACAAACAATTGGTTCTCATGCCCCTTCAAACGGCGCAATGGATGTATAATGGTATGGGCTTGCTAACAACGGCGGTTATAGACCTTGAGCCTGGTGTAGACCACAAAGAAGTTAAGGAAGCGCTTCAACCTATGATGGGGGAAGAGCTGGAGCTATTGGAATGGGAGGAGCTTTTTCCAGAGCTCATTCAAACCATTGAGGCCGATATGGCAGGAGGTCAAATCTTCATCACTATCTTGTATTTCATCATCTCTTTCGTGTTGCTCGGGACCGTCATCATGATGGTGAGTGAACGCGAGCGAGAGTTTGGAATTTTGGTTAGTATAGGGATGCGAAAATCAAAGCTGGCCTTTGTGACAGTATTGGAGAACCTGATACTCACTCTCGGAGGGGCCATAGTGGGCATGACATTAGTTAAGCCGGTCCAATTTTATTTCAAGTACAACCCAATCGATCTCAGTGGCCAGATGAAAGAGGCTATTGAGCAGTTCGATTTTGAGCCGAAACTCTATACCACGACCTCATACATCATTAACTTAAACCATGGGGCCATCGTATTTATCATAGGGGTCCTTATAAGTTCCTATGCTGTGTGGAAAATCATGAAGCTAGAACCCGTTAAAAGTATGCGCTCATGATCTTCAAAGTAGCTTGGCGTAACATATGGAGATCTAAGGTCCGTTCCTTTATTGTCATTGGTTCAATTGCTGTTGGCATCTGGGCTGGACTTTTGATCATTGGATTTTCTTTTGGGATGAACAACGAGCGCACGGCATCTGCCATCGGCACCACCACCGGGCATGCGCAAATTCACAGTGAAGCTTTTGATCTGGAGCCTGTGTCAGGGGCTGTTCTCGGGGACGAATCAGCGGTGTATCAGCTACGCTCGGAGGTGGAAAGTTTACCTTTTGTAGCGGGTACTGCACAACGTACGGTACTACAAGGCATGATTAATAGCGTAAAGAGCGCGCGTGCTGTTCGTATTATGGGGGTTTGGCCTGAAGATGAACGTGCACAAACCACGCTTCCCATGACATTGGTGGAAGGTGATTTCTTCGAATCTGCCGGTCGGAACAGGTTGGTTATTGGGGAAAAATTGGCCAACAGGTTAGGCCTAAAGCTCCGCAGCAAGGTGGTCTTGACCTTCCAAGATGCCGAGGGGACGCTCAGTCGCGCCTCATTCCGGGTTTCAGGTATTTATAAGACGCTGAATGCGACTTGGGATGAGTTTCACCTGTACGTACATCATAAGGATCTCGAGCATACCACAGGAGCCCCGCTTGTTCATGAGGTATTGGTCAGGTATAATGAGACTGTGGATACGGATGAGAAGACTATCGAGTTAGCGTCAGCGTTGCCGGAAGACTTGAGTGTGATGAGTTGGAAACAGGTAAACCCTGAGCTGGGTTTTGCGGATGATATGATGGCCATTATGCTTGTACTCGTACTAGGAATCATTATGATGGCCTTGCTCTTTGGCATCATCAACAATATGCTTATGGCTATTTTGGAACGCCGAAGAGAATTGGGCATGTTGATGGCTGTGGGCATGAATAAAAGCAAGCTTTTCCTTATGATTTTGCTCGAAACACTTATGCTTGGTTTTGTTGGTGGCCCCATTGGCATAGTACTCGGGGACTTAAGTACTCGAATCATGATGCACATAGGCGTGGATTTAACCAGCAAAAAAGAAGGTCTCGCGGAACTTGGCGTGCAGAGCATTATCTATCCGGAAATCGTTCCGGAATACTATATTATCATCGCCATCATGGTGGTGGCCACAGCACTCATAGCCGCTATTTTACCGGCCTTGCGTGCCCTGAAGTTGAACCCTGTAGAAGCCATCCGTGGCCAATAGTTATGAGTAAACCGGTTATTGAAATCAAGAACCTCGAGAAGGTCTACGAAGGCGCCGTGCCCGTGCACGCTGTCAATGGCATCAACCTGACCATTACCGAAGGTGAGTTCACTGCCCTCAAAGGGCCTTCAGGATGTGGGAAAACCACCTTGCTCAACCTATTGGGAGGATTGGATCAGCCGACTTCGGGCACCATCGAGATTGGTGGGGTGGACATCACCACCTTGAGTGAGAACGAACTCATTGACTTCCGCTTACGCAACATTGGCTTCGTGTTCCAGGCCTATAACCTCATTCCGGTGCTCAGCGCAAAAGAGAACGTGAGCTTCATTATGCTTCTTCAGGACCGTCCCAAGGAGGAGCGCGAGGCGCGTGCCCAGCAGCTCCTCGAGGCGGTGGGGCTGAAGGGGAAGGAAGGGCAACGTCCGGTCCAATTATCCGGAGGACAGCAGCAGCGCGTGGCCGTAGCCCGAGCGCTCGCATCCAAACCCCAATTCGTATTGGCAGACGAGCCCACCGCGAACTTGGACTCGACCAGCACGGCCAACCTCTTGGACATTATGGAGAAGCTCAACAAAAAGGAAAGAATGACCTTTGTTTTTGCGACGCACGACGACCGAGTGATTAAAAAAGCCCGTCGCATCATAAGCATTGAAGATGGAAAAGTCTTGAGCGACGAATAAAGTCTCTTATTTTAGGGGAATGGATCCCAATTTTAAGCCTTACGAACCCTGGCCATCGAACGACGAGGAAGCAAAATCCTTGTTCGAAGCGGTGGAGCGTGCGCTATCTACGCGTCGGTCACTTCGGGAGTTTAGCGATTTCCCCGTGTCGCGCCAAACGATCGAGCGCTTAATTGCCCTCGCGGCCTCCGCGCCTTCTGGCGCGAACAAGCAGCCCTGGCATTTTGTGGCGGTTCAAGACCCCGAAGTCAAGCGCCAAATTCGCCTCGCCGCAGAGGAGGAGGAACGAGCCTTCTACGGAGGTCGTGCGAGCGACCAATGGCTGGAGGATCTGAAGCCGTTCGGTACGGATTGGGAGAAGCCCTTTCTCGAGACGGCGCCCTGGTTGATTGTGGTGTTTCGCAAAAACTACGAGGTGGACGAGGACGGGCAGAAGGCCAAGAATTATTACGTGCAGGAAAGCGTAGGTGTTGCCTGTGGGTTCTTGATTGCAGCGATCCACGCGGCCGGTCTGTCGACTTTGACCCACACCCCCTCTCCCATGGATTTTTTGGGCAAGATTTTAGGTCGTCCCGCCAACGAACGCGCTTTTTTGTTGATGCCTGTAGGCTATGCTGTGGACGGCGCTCATGTCCCGGATATTTCTAAGAAGGACCTTGGGGAGATCAGTGATTTTATCTGACCTTTGTTCCAAATCTAAATTCGATGTTTGAAGGTATTTCCGTACAGTTTGTGGTTGATGTTAATGAGGTTCGCGAGGAATTGGTTGCGGCTGATTTGAAGTGGCCCATCGTGAAAATCCTCGACAGCGGGGAGGACGATGACCGCGATGCCGAGGACTTATCGGTGGCCGGCGAAGGCGTAGCCATCTACATCGACAGCATAGATCTGATCTTGAAGGAGCGCATCGAAAAGGCTAAGGAGATTATAACGACCGTGGCACGCATGATTCAATACTTCAACGATCGCGACGAAACTGCGGTGCTGTTCTTTCACCACAGCTGGCAGACTTATTTATCGGACGAGAAATAGTCCATGAGCGCCTTTGCTTTGGCTTGACCCACGATTTCTTTGATTTGCTCAAAGCTGGCGGCTTTGATGCGTTTTACGCTCTTGAATTGGCGCAATAATTCCTTGATCGTCTCGGGTCCAATTCCCTTAACGCCTTCCAACTCACTCTTGAAAGTCCCCTTACTGCGTCTATTGCGGTGGTGGTTCAAGCTGAAGCGGTGCGCCTCGTCGCGGGCCTGCTGGATGATCTTCAATGTCTCTGAACGCTTGTCCAAATACAGAGGGTAGGGATCGCCGGGGAAGTAAAGTTCTTCCAAACGTTTGGCGATGCCGATGATGGTGATTTTACCGCGCAACCCTAAACTTTCCAGGGCCTTGAGTGCAGCACCTAATTGGCCTTTGCCCCCATCAATAATAATGAGCTGCGGCAGCGGTTCTCCTTCCTCCAACAGGCGCTTATAGCGTCGGTGTACGACCTCCTCCATCGATGCAAAATCATCCGGACCTTCGACCGTTTTGATGTTGAATTTACGGTAGTCGTTCTTGGAAGGCTTACCGTTTTTAAAGACTACACAGGCGCTTGCAGGGCTGGTCCCCTGAATGTTAGAGTTATCGAAACACTCTAAATGACGCGGCTCCACGGGCATACGCAAGTCGGTCTTCATCTGCGTCATGATGCGCTTCAGGTGACGGTCGGGATCGACGATTTGTATATTCTTGAGCTTTTCTTGTCGGTAGTACAGGGCGTTCTTGATACTGAGGTCGATGAGTTTTCGCTTCTCTCCTTTTTGCGGGACGTGGAAGGTGGAGCCTTCAATCTCGAGTTCCACAGGGTGAGAGGTGAAAATGGTACGCGCTGTAGAGCCGAAGAGGTCCCGAATTTCCGGGATGGCTAGGTGTAAGAAGGTAGCCGGCTCCTCGTCCAATTTCTTTTTAATCTCCACCGTGTAGCTCTGTACAATTGCCCCCTCGATGACTTGGAGGTAGTTCACATACCCAAACTCCGCATCCATACTGATGCTGAACACATCAATATTGGTTAGGCTGAATCTGACCACCGTACTCTTCGCGGCATATTTCTCCAAGGCCTCAAGCTTTTCCTTACACAGCTGCGCTTGCTCAAATTCCATGGCCTCAGCGTGGGCCATCATACCCTTTTTGAGGTGTTGCTTTACAGAACCTAATTGGCCTTTGATAATCTTTCTCGCCGCCTCGATATCGGCCATATAATCTTCTTCGCTTTGCAAATTCTCACACGGGCCCTTGCAGTTCCCGATGTGGTATTCGAGACAGGTTTTGAACTTGCCGGCCTCAATATTTTCCGCGCTGAGGTTGTATTTACAAGTACGAGTAGGATACATCTGGCGTATGAGTTCCAGCACTGCCTTCATCGACTTAACCGACGGGTAGGGGCCATAGTACTCACTGCCATCGCGCGTGAGGTTTCTCAAGCCGTATATACGCGGGAAGCGCTCCTTTCGAATGGTGATGTACGGATAGCTCTTGTCGTCCTTGAGGTTGATGTTATAGCGCGGCTGATGCTCTTTGATG
>DMCR01000028.1:564-17414 GCA_003445735.1 Cryomorphaceae bacterium | reverse complement strand
AAAAACCCGAGCCTGCGGCTCGGGTTTTTGCTTTTAAATGCCTTAAGACCATAGTTTTGCGCGAATCCGGGCAAAACATGTTGTTTCAAGTAAATATTATCTCTATCGATTCTATACTTTTAGATATAAGGGAAATAGTAAACTTTTTATGCGCCTAATAACCAATTGTTTAATCGTATTAATGCCCTGTCTTTGTTACGGGCAAGTCGTAAGTAATACTCCCTTATTTCCGTATCAAAACGACAGTATTACACTTACTTACGATGCCTCCCTTGGTAACGGTGAATTAGTTGGGATTTCACCCGTATTCGCACATACTGGGCTTACTTTTGGGGGTTCTAGCAGTTGGCAAAATGTCCAAGGCAATTGGGGTGCAGCAGACAGTTCTGTTTTAATGCAGACTCTTGGAAATAATTTACATTCTATAAGTTTTCATATCCCTTCTTATTATGGGATCTCTGGTACTAGTAGCCCTGGACCAAATGCGTTAGCTTTCGTCTTTAGAAACACCTCTGGCACTTTGGTCGGGCGTAATAGTGATCAGTCAGATATCTATATTCCTATATATTCTAGCTCGAGTCCCCTGGAAGTTCGATGGGCCACAAATAAGAATGTGATTGAAGCGCTGCCAAACAGTTCCTTAACGCTGAATGCTGGTAGCTCAATTGTTGCTGATTTCAAGGTGTTTGTTGATGGGAATTTAGTTTTTACAGATTCAAATACGCGTACGGTTACTCCAACCATAATCATCCCCAATACTCTTGGCATCCACAGCCTAGTTGTTCAAGCAAATCAGGGAGTACAGTCCGTCTCTGACTCTTTGATTCTAGCGATAAATAATGTTGTTGGAGTGAATCAAAATGTAATCATTATCCCAGCCTATCCAACAAATCAAGACACCATCAATATCGTTTACGATAGTTTGAGCGGAAACCGGGGCACACAAGGATATACACCGCTATATCTACATACGGGTGTTTTAACTCAGAGTAGCGGAACAAATTGGCAAAATGTTCAAGGGAACTGGGGTACGGACGATAACAATGTCCGCCTGAATCATTTAGGTGGAGGCATATGGCACAAGAGGTTACACGTGAACTCTTTCTATTCTCTTGCCTCCATTGCTAGTTCTGCAACTCATCTCGCAATGGTGGTCCGCGACTCAAGCGGAAATTATGTAGGTAAAACTTCTTCAGGGGGAGATATTATTCACCCGCTTTCATACAGCAATAACAGTGGCGGTTTTAATGCGGCCTTTGTTAATGGAAATATTCCTATTTACTTGGCGGTTGGAGATTCTCTTCACATTCAAGCCACAAGTAATCTCGCAGCTACTTTGAACATCATGTGGAACGGGAGTTCGATAGCAAGTGATTCGAATAGTTATGGGTTATCTCATTCATTGATAACTGGGACTAATTGGGTTGGCAACCAACAAATTTTATTGGAAGCAATGACAAGCTCCGATACAGTTTATGATACGTTGAGTGTTTATGTAAACCCCGCAACTCCTGTGGGCGGAAGCGTTCTCAGCGTCATTCCACCATTTCCGTTAAAAACGGATACAGTCAGTATTACTTACCATGCCAAAGAAGGAAATGGAGCCTTATATGGTACAACGCCCGTTTTTACGCACACCGGAGTTATTACCAACGGTAATTTGAACTATTGGCAAAATGTTAAAGGGACTTGGGGCGTAGCAGATTCAACTGTAATTATGACGGATGTAGGAAACGCATCCCATCATATTGAATACCACATTCCAAGCTTTTATGGATTCACTCCTTCAAGTACTAATATGACCCATATGTCCTTTGTTTTTAGGAATGCAGATGGCACATTGGTTGGCAGAGATGTTGATGGTGGCGATATCTACTACCCGATTACTTCAAATCCAAACGCCTTTGAAGCGAGGTTCTTTTCGCCAACGAAGGTTCATGTTCTTAAGTCCGGTCAATGTCTAGACTTGAAGGTCAAGTCGAATTTAAATGCAACATTGACTGTATACGATAATGGTAATGTCATAGCCACAGACACTAATACTACATCTTTAGATTATTGCCAATCACCCGGCGGACAATACGGAAACCACATTTTGACTTTAATGGCCTTTAGAAACGGGAATATTCGTAGAGATACTGTTCACTATGTGTACCCAGGAAATATGACCCCTGCGAACCCTGCATTGGGCCTAAAAAATGGCGCTAATATTATCAATGATTCAACCGTTACCTTGGTGCTTTACGCTCCAGGAAAGGAGAATGTATTTGTACTCACTGAAAGCAATGATTTCTTACCTGATGTGAATTATCAAATGACTCCAAGCATGGACGGGAGTACCTATTGGATCACATTAAATTGTCCCCCAAATCAAGATTTTATCTATCAATACTTAGTTGATGGTGAAATCCGAATAGCAGATCCGTTCTCTGAAAGAATTCTAGACCCTCAGAATGACGGGGACATACCTTCTGCTAACTACCCCAATCCCTATCCATATCCATCAAATAAGACTTTTGGCCATTGCAGTTTAATACATCCGGGAGGCGTGCCTTATAACTGGCAGAACGATAATTACCAAGCTCCAGACAAGGAAAACCTGATGATTTATGAGCTTCTGGTTCGTGATTTCGTAGAGGAAAGAAACTACAATACCATCCGCGACAGTTTGGGCTATTTCGCAAAATTGAATATCAATGCCATTGAGTTCATGCCCATCAATGAATTTGAGAATAACCTGAGTTGGGGGTACAACCCATCCTACCACATGGCATTGGATAAAATGTATGGGAGTCCTGATGATTTTAAAACTCTAGTGGATTCTCTGCACGGCAGGGGTATTGCTGTTATAGTCGATATGGTACTGAACCATGCAGAAGGGCAAAATCCTCTAGTAAAACTTTGGTGGGATGCTGCCAATAATGCTCCTTCAAATGATAATCCATATTTCAATACTAATTGCCCACACCCGCCGAATTGCTGGGGTAACGATTTTGATCACGAAAGTCAGGCTACCAAGGACTACGTGGATCAAATACTGCGCTACTGGATAGAGGAATACCATGTGGACGGATTCCGACTAGATTTCACAAAAGGATTCACCAACGGAATAGGCGGAGGAACGGATGTGGGACGTCAAAATCTCCTGAAAAGGATTGCTAATACTGTTTGGAGCTACAAGCCTGGCACATACATGATTCTAGAACATTGGGGAGATAACCCGGAGGAAATCAATCTGTCCAACCATGGATTTTTACTTTGGGGGAATGTCTGCCATGAATACCAAGATGCTGCTATGGGTTTTGGTTCAAACTCTTCCTTTTCTCAAGCATTTCATGGGAGCAGAGGCTGGAACAATGCTGGCCTCGTGACTTATGTTGAGAGCCATGATGAGGAGCGGATAGCGTTCAAGAATAAGTTTTATGGCAATAATAGCGTTGGAAGTCACAATGTCAGAAATACAGCTATCTCAATAAAGCGAATGGAATTGACCACCCTTTTTGGTCATCTCATTCCAGGGCCTAAAATGATGTATCAATTTCAAGAATTGGGGTATGATATTTCCATCGATGATCCTTGCCGGGTTTGCGAAAAACCACCAAAGTGGAATTATTACACCAATGTTCCGAGAAGAAGACTTTATGAAATAACCGGAATTATTAATAATTTAAAAGCATCGTACCCCTCATTTGGACCATATACTAACTTCTATGCAGATATGCAGGGACATGTAAAACAGATGAGATTTGAGCATTCTACAATGGATGCTGTGGCAGTGGGTAATTTTGATGTTGCCTCACAAAGCAAGGATGTCTATTTCTCCCATACGGGTACTTGGTATGAATATTTTACTGGTCAGTCTATCAATGTAAACAACACTATCATGAGTACATCACTAGATGCTGGAGAGTATCGTCTTTATACGGATGTAAATATCGGATCCGATAATTCCTCTTTCGAAATATCAGAAAGTTCCAGCAGCTCAATTATCATTTACCCCAACCCTAGTAGTGAATGCATCAACTTATTTGCCCAGGACACAGAGATAAAACTCTTACATATCATAAACCCCAAAGGCCAGCTAGTGATGTCATTTAATCCCCAACAAAGGAAACAGATATGCGGTTTATCTCCTGGAGTGTATTACGCAATAGGCAGGACCAATAGTGAAGTTTTGAGAACCAGCATTGTTATAACTCAATAATATAATCCTATCAGAACACAACCATGATTCAATTACAGTATCTTCAAGAACACAAAAAACGATCGTGTATGAAATTCATATCTCTTTTAACCATTATAGCATTCGGCAGTTTTGGGCTACATAGCCAAAATTGTGGTGATTTATTTTTCTCCACCTACTTAGAAGATGGAAATAATAAAGCTTTGGAAATCTATAATCCTTCCTCAGCGAGTATTTCCTTAGATAATTATTCACTTCGAAGATATTCGAATGGTAGTTCTTCATACAGTACAGTTGCATTGACGTCGGGAGCGACGATAGCCGCCAATGATGTTTATGTTCTTGCATATTCCAGTTCCAACGCAACTGTTCAGGGTTATGCAGACCAATTAACTGGATCTCTTACACATAATGGTAACGATTGGTATGCTCTTTACAAAGGTTCAACTTTAATTGATCTTTTTGGAGTAATTGGTAACTCATCGGTTCAGACTGTGGGAACTGGAGATACAGAAGACCATATATTGACAAGGAAAACCTCGGTGTTGACTGGGGTAAGTACCTGGAATACGTCAGAATGGGATGTCCATTCAGAGACGAGTTACTCGGAATTTGGCAGTCATACTTGTGGTTGTCACTCGGACGTGCGTGACTTTAGTACTGATGCGTATTCTTACACAAGTGCAGGCGCGTTCTTTGCAAGCAGCGGCGGCATAGGATTATGGGCCAACACGAATGGCGGTGGTGGTAATAAAGAAGTATTTGTTTCTTATGAGCTTTGTACAGATGAAAGCAATTCAACTACTTGTGGGAATACTTCAAGATTAATGCAGCCTGGTGATGTACTTACTTTTCAAATGAAAGGTAGCCAAGCTTATGGAGAAGTAGGTGTCATCTTAAATTCTTCTCCTTCATTTAGTCAGTCTTACAGTTCAAAAAATTCAAATGCAGCCTTAGAACTTTACTTAGGCGGTCATGGTAACAATTGGCAGATTGTTCATAATGGGTCAAACATAAGTACTTCATTCTCTACATCATCAACAGAAAAAACTTATGATGTGAGTATAGAACTTACGTCTAAAACCACTGCTAAAGTGACTATCAATGATGGGTCAAGTTCAGCTTCATATTATCCTACTCTTTCAAATTCAAATGTTTCTCACCTAACGTTTTATTTGAAGGACGATTGGAACGGAAGTAGCAATAGTAATTTCTACTTTGGCAGCGATGGTAATGATATGAAATTCGAAAACTCGGGAAGCCTAACCTTGAGTAATACAGGTACTTATGACGATATTAGCGACCCCATCGTTCCCGGTTCTTCTTCGAGCACAAAATCTCTGGATTTAATAATAGATGCGGACATAACAATTGAAGGGGATATTAATACTTCAGGGAACTTAACCGTTAACTCTAGTGATAACTTAACATTGGGCTTGGATGGTTCGAACAATTACTCGCAGCTCAAAGTAGAGGGTTCAATAACCAATAATGGAAGTATTATTCACGAGCAATACATCTCTTCATCTGGACACCATGGAATATCATCACCTATGACAGCAGGGTTTGGTACAACATCAGGAACAGCCTCAGCATTGTATGAATATGATGCAGTAAGTAGTGGAGTATACGTAGGTTCTTATGTGAGTAATGGTACTGCGACTACATCAACTGTAGGACGAGGGTTTTTTGCCCCCGTTGGGAGTGTTGGAGATTTTCTGTCCTCGGCAGGTAGTTTTACCGTTACTGGAACACCTAATACTTCTCATGACTGGACCTTATCCTATGTTGCAAATAGCCAAAGCGGCTCAAGTGATAATGGTTGGAACCTAATTGGGAATCCATACAGTGCCACTTTAGATTGGAACTCGGTTAGTGTGGGTAGTAGTGTAAATGGTGCTGTATATGTTTGGGATCCTTCTAATGATCGATACATGTCGTGGACTTCAGCAGGTGGTGGAGTCAATGGAGGGTCACAGTACATTCCACCAATGCAAGCTTTTTGGGTTCAAACCACTAGTGGGGGTACAGGAACGGCCTATGATATAAGCACAACAATGTCATCAAACACTTTGACCTCTCAATCCCCTACCTTCCAGAAAACTCAGAATGATATACTAAAGCTTTCCATTGTGAATCTCTCGGATAACACTAAAAACGATGAGACTATAATTGCTCACAGTGTAGGTTCTATTGATGGATTTGACGGTAAGTTGGATGCTTGGAAACTGGATAACTATGGAGGAAACCCCAACATCTATTCGTTCTATGTCGGAGATAGATTAGCCATTAATGCCGTTGATTTAAGCATCCCTAAAGTCATTCCTATGGGAATCGACGCTCCTCAATCTGGAATTGTATATCAACTAAACCTTGAGCAAATCGTGACTGGTAATGACTATAACGTGGTTTTGGAAGACAAACACCTAAATACCTTCACCGATCTCACTCAAGGCGTTTATTCCTATCAACATGGCGGATGGTCTAATAATGGCCCACGTTTTAACCTCCACGTAAATGGAACCAACAACATCGGAATAGATGAAGAAGAGGCAATTGACAACTTCGTTTACCAACTCGATAACGAAGTCTTTATCCATGCCGATGAATCCGTTTATTTCACTTATCAGCTTTGGACAATAGATGGTAGATTAGTACAAGAGGGGTTAATTAATTCCTCTATCACTCGTTTTGTTAAACCTCAGTCAGGACTTTATTTAGTTCAACTCAAAGGAGATACTGCGAACAAAACCATTAAAACATTCTTGAAATAACTAAGTATTATGAGAACTATCGTTATAACTGCACTTTTATTACTCTCATTCAACGCTTCTGCTCAATGGGGGCATAAGACACCACCACCAAACCCACCACCGCCTGTTCCACTTGATGGGGGACTGATTGCTTTAATTGGTGCTGGCGCGGCATTGGGCTACAAAAAGTACAAAGACAGACAGGAATAATCGGCTTGGATTCATTCAATTGGAATTCCATCAAAAAAATTCCTCAAAGGATTCGCAAGGATAGAGAATTCATTGGGTTCCTTGGGCGATTTTTGTCTTGCTTGATAGTCTTTACAATCGTATACGAGAGCTATCTCTGGTTCACCGAACAACAACGAGAATTAGACTGGATTACCTACAAGGTTAGCGAGTTGTCTCATGCTCTAGCCGTAGCCCTAGGGGTGGCAAATTGCGAGTTTTCTTGCTTCATGGACGGTTGCTACATAGGAGTCGAAGGGAAAATGATCAATGTTCTTGAAGGATGTAATGGATTAAAACTAGCCTTAGTCTACTCTAGTTACATCATTGGAGTTTCCGGCTGGAAATGGCAGAGTGTAGTACAAGTCATTGTTGGAGTGATTGTCATCCAATTTTTCAATGTTTTTAGAATAGGAATGTTAGTAGTTCTTCGTGATATCGGGGGAGATTTATACTTCTTCTTCATAAAGTACGTATTCAATGTATTGATATACATCGCTATTCTTTTCCTTTGGCTTATAAAACCCTATATAGATAGGGCACTATACCAAGATGTCAATTAAAAACCTCTTCAATTGCTGTCTATACCTAACCTGCCACTTAATTATTTCGGGGCAGTTAGGAGTGTTACTCTACGAAAACAAAACAAGGGACTTTTTTGACCTTCCCGTTGAATTATTCATTGCTACATCACTGCGGATATTCATAGGTATAATTTTTTTGAGACTATATAAGATTTCCACTCCTTATATCATTGCATCCACCGCTCTTGCACTTGTTACCCGCATCATTTTTCACGGTCCTTACCCATTAGCGATTTTAGCCTGTTGGTTATATTTCTTGAAACGGGAAAACAGATTATAAAAAAACCCGAGCCTATAGCTCGGGTTTTTGCTTTTCTGAGAAACTTTTCGAGCTCGAAAATTAATCTAGATCTGATCCGATAATAGTATCACTCCCGTCCCATTCAGTCGCCTCAACTTCTGCAGACGCGAGAGATTTAATCTTCAGGTTGCGGTACCACACATGATTGCCATGGTCTTGAAGAGCGATGCCTCCTTTAGTGTAGGTCCCATAACCAGGGAATTCGTGAAATTTAGAACCGGCAATATCCGAACGCCATTGGTTGTCGAAGAGGTCGCGGTCTACTGTTACAACCCCATTGAGGATCTGTTTGAGATGGCCATTTTCAACGATGATTTCAAACTGATTCCACTCGCCGGCAAGCTTGGTAGCGCCTTCAGGAGCGGCATTGATATCATATAGATCTCCTGCACGATGCTTGTGAATCGCAGCATCTGGGTGACCTTCTGTCGAGTCCGTACCATTGTCGAGGACTTGCATTTCAAGACCAGTCATCCAACAATACGGGTACAGGTCAGGGTTCTCGCAGAGGAGGTAGATGATGCCTGAGTTTCCGAGCTCGGCAATTTTCCATTCCCCCTTGAAGTGGAAGTTTTCGAACTCCTTTATGGTGCCATCAAGGTCCGTGTAGACGATATCACCACCGCCATTGGTTTGCCAATCTTCTATGTTGCTAGCGTCCAAGTGTAGTGCTTCATCATCGATCACCCAAGCCTTTCCGATAACAGTGTCGCCGTACTTGCGGAAATTGCCGGTGTGTTGGCCGTCAAACATGAGTTCCCAGCCTTCGATGATTTCGGCTTCCGTAATGTTGTTATGCAGCTGTTGAGGAGTTGTCCAGGCTTCTTGGGCGGGGGGTTTTGTAGGGGAGTTACAGGCTGCTGCGAAGGACAAACTGATGCCAAGGATTAGGTTTTTCATTTGTGAGTTGAGCTAACGGAGGAACGTAATTTTCGAGGTTGAGTGTATTAGGGTTAATCGAGTCCCAATGCTCTACGGTTGGCGGCTTTGTCTACTCCAGTGGCGGCGAAGTCGTCAAAGGCGCGGGAGGCGACCGGGATAATCCAATCGGCTATGCGTTCTGCTCCTTCGCGTGCTCCAGCAGCGCTGTCTTTGAGGCAGCATTCCCATTCGAGCACGGCCCAACCCTCGTAATCGTGCTGCGCGAGCTTCGCGAAGATGCTTGGGAAGTCTATTTCGCCATCACCTACAGAACGGAATCTACCGGCGCGCTCAACCCATGGGAGGTAGCCGCCGTACGCTCCGGTACGGGCGTTCGGATTAAACTCTGCGTCCTTTACGTGAAAGGCTTTGATGCGCTCATGGTAGAGATCAATGTAGCCGAGGTAGTCCATGCCTTGCAAGACGAGGTGCGACGGATCATAGAGCATGTTGGCGCGTTGATGGCCGCCTACTTCGTCAAGGAAACGCTCAAAGGTGGCACCGTCGTGGAGGTCTTCTCCAGGGTGTATTTCATAGGCAAGGTCGACGCCACATTGGTCGAAATGTTGGAGGAGTGGTATCCATCTACGGCCCAATTCTTCAAAGGCCTCCTCCACCAATCCAGACGGACGTTGAGGCCACGGGTAGAAATACGGCCAAGCTAGGGCGCCTGAGAAGGTAGGGTGTACGCTAAGGCCGAGGCGCTTTGAGGCAGTACCGGCGAGTTTTACCTGGTTCACGGCCCATGCTGTTCGCGCCTTGGAATTACCGTGCACTTCCGCCGGGGCGAAGGCATCGAACTGCGCGTCGAAGGCCGGGTGTACGGCGACGAGCTGGCCCTGGAGGTGGGTGCTCAGTTCGGTGATGGCAATACCGTGTTCAGCGGCAATTCCTTTGAGTTCGTCTGCGGCATCTTGGCTGTTTGCGACCTTTTCTAGGTCGATGAAACGGGCGTCCCATGATGGGATTTGGACACCTTTATAACCCAGGTCGGCCGCCCACTTACAGATGGTCGACCACGAATTGAACGGGGCGACGTCGTCGGCGAATTGGGCCACAAAAATGGCAGGTCCTTTCAGCGTTTTCATAGGGCAGTATACTTTTCAGTTCCGGCGTTGTTAGCCACGATGGCTTCGATGAATTTCATGCCGCGCACGCCATCTTCAATACCGGGATAATCTAAATTGGGGTTCTGCTCTTGTCCGACTTCATGGGCACGAACGTGGGCAGCAAAGTTCTTATATAAGTTGGCAAAAGCCTCGAGGTAGCCCTCCGGGTGGCCAGGAGGTACGCGGTGGTTAGCCAAACTTATTTCCGAGGTGCCAGGGCTGCCGGTGCGAAGTACGGTCACTGGCGCGTCAAGGGGCATCATGGTGAGGGTATTGTTGTCCTTTTGCTCCCAGCATAAACCGCCTTTTTCACCATATACGCGGATCTTGAGGTTGTTTTCCTCGCCGGCCGCGATTTGGGTGGCCATTAGGACACCGGTAGCGCCGGAGGTGGTGCGGAAGATGACGGCACCATCGTCGTCGAGGGCGCGGCCAGGTACCACAATGTTTAATTGGGCACAGACCTCACTCAACTGCTCTCCTGAGATGTATTCGGCGAGGTTAAACGCGTGAGTGCCGATATCACCCATAGCACCAACTTTACCGGATTTTGCGGGGTCGGTGCGCCAAACGGCTTGGGTTTGGCGTTCGCCTTCGAGGAAAGTGGAAAGCCAACCCTGTGGGTATTCTACGTAGATCTTGCGGACTTTTCCCAAGGCACCGGAAGCGATCTGGTGCTTCGCCTCTTTAACCATGGGGTAACCGGTGTAGGTGTGGGTCAAACAGAAGAGTCCTTTGGCGTTTTTCACCGCTGCTTCGATGGCATGGGCCTCCTCCATAGAAGTACAGAGGGGCTTGTCGAGCACAACATGGTAACCTGCTTCGAGCGCCGCGATGGTGGGTGATGCATGCACGTGGTTGGGCGTGGTGATCATTATAACTTGGACACGATCGTGTGCGGGGCGCTCGAGCTCCATCATGAGAAGCTCTTGCCAACTGCCGTATGCACGGTCGTCGGAGATTCCTAGTTCACGTGCCGTTTCCAAACATTTTTCAGGTTTGGAGGAGAAGGCACCAGCAACCAATTCATAGTCGCCGTCCATACGCGCAGCGATGCGGTGCACGCCGCCGATAAAACTCCCTGGACCGCCGCCGATCATGGCAGCACGCAACTTTTGACTCATGGAAATGCAATTTTGTTGAAGTCCCAAAGTAGTGGAAAATGTCCAATTGAGCTTTGTTGTAGGGGTGAGATTTTGTTAAATAATCGGCCCGTTGAATCCAATTCTCATCAATGTTTGCCGATAAAATGTATTTTAGACACTTCCTACATCACAAAACACTCGAAATACTATGACTGCAACTACAAGCAACCGTCGTTCTCTATTTATTGCTAGTTGTGCTAGTTTATTGGTGACCAGTTTGAGTTTTGGTATTCGCGCCGGAATTCTGAACGACCTTGGCGTAGAATTCGAACTTAGCGGTTCCGAACTCAGCCGCATTGCAGCTACTGCCTTCTGGGGCTTCCCGGTAAGTATGATTATTGGAGGTGCCTTGGTAGATAAGGTGGGCATGAAAAACTTGATGCGCTTGGCCTATATCGGTCACTTCGCAGGTATCTTACTCACCATCTTTGCAGGCGGCTTCTGGTCTCTTTGGATCAGCACCTTATTCATCGGTTTGGCCAACGGTATGGTCGAAGCCGTATGTAACCCCCTAGTAGCCTCTATTTATCCAGAAGAAAAGACTACCAAGCTAAACCAATTCCATCTATGGTTCCCCGGAGGTATTGTCATAGGATCGCTCGTGGCCTTCAGCTTCGGCAAGCTCGGATTGAGCTGGCAAATGATGATGGCCGTAATGTTGCTGCCGACTATTTGGTACGCATTACAAATGGAGCGCATGGAATTTCCGGTGACAGAGCGTGTAGCAAATAAGGTGTCCGATTCTGAAATGTACAAGGCCCTACTCAATCCTTTGTACATCATTGTTACCATCGCCATGTTAGGGACAGCCACTTCTGAGCTGTTCATCAACCAATATGTCGACGTACTGCTTAAAAGTGTCAGCAACAATGCTATCCTCATCCTACTCATTACCTCAGGGGTGATGACCTTTGGACGCGGTATTGCTGCTCCGGTTGTGGAGCGTTTCTCGACGACAGGGATGTTGCTCTTTAGCGCGGTGTTCACCACCATCGGTTTGTACATGATGGGAACTATGGACGGCTCAATGCTATTTGTGAGTGCGTTCGTATTTGGGATAGGCGTGACCTATTTCTGGCCGACGATGATCGGCTTCGTAGCGACCTATCTCCCTTCCACCGGTGCTGTGGGTATGGCGGTTATTGGTGCTGCAGGGATGTTCGCGGTGAGCATTTACATGCAGTTCATGGGCGGATTCTATGATGAATTGATGGTAGGACTTTCAGAAGTGGAAGCCGGTCGTAAGGTCATCATGACGACCCTATATATACCTGTGACTTTGATCGCCATCTTCGCAGGAATCCATTTGTACATCCGTCGCAAACATTCATAAGTGAATAGACGCGATCACATAAAGAAACTCATGGCTTTGGGTACCGCTACCGTGGCGCCCAGAGTGTTCTGGGCCCGCACTGCCAAGGCGGAAGGAGCGGTCGTGAAGAGCGAGCGCGCATTCGGCTATAAAAGAAGTGTGAGCCGCTGGACGGTGAGCGACCTGGATTGGGAAGAGCTTTGCAGCTGGTTGGCCGCCGAAGGAATTGAGGCGGTGGATTTGGTGGGACCAGAGAATTGGCACCACCTAAAAAAGCACGGACTAGATAGCAGCATGTGCAACGGTGCCGAATTAAATTTGGTCGATGGATTCATCCATGCCGAGTTCGAGGGAGTACTGCACGAGCGCTACAGTGAAATGATACCGCGCGTGGCGAAAGCCGGCTATACCAACCTTATTTGCTTCAGCGGGAACCGCCGCGGGCTGAGTGAGGAGGCCGGGTTGGAGCAGGCAGTACAGTCGTTGATTCCAATGGTCAAGCTGGCCGAAGAGCACGGGGTAGTGTTGCAGATGGAGCTCTTCAACAGTATCGTCGATCATCCGGACTATATGGCGGACAGCAGCCGATGGGGTGTGGCGCTTGCCAAGCAATTGGCCAGCCCTTCCTTTAAACTGCTTTACGATATCTACCATATGCAAATTATGGAGGGAAACTTGGTGGCGAACATCAAGGAAAACCACCAATATTATGGGCACTACCACGTGGCGGGTGTGCCAGGCCGTAATGAGCCGTGGAACAATCAAGAAATCAACTATCCTGCGGTGATGCAGGCCATTGATGCCACCGGTTTTGAAGGATATGTTGCGTTGGAATACGTGTTCAAGGAGCCGTTGAAAGAGAGCATGCGCCGCAGCTACGACGAATTTATTCAATAGCCGCAAAGCTTATTGATTACCGAATTTGAAACCCATAACTTAGAGAACGTTAACCCAACTCACTCATGGCAGAAAACACAATGCACTACGATGCCATCGTAGTAGGCTCCGGTATTTCCGGAGGCTGGGCGGCGAAAGAGCTCACCGAAAAAGGCCTCAAGGTCTTGATGCTGGAGCGCGGACGCAACATCGAGCACATCAAGGATTACACGACCACAAACATGGACCCATGGGAATTTCCACACCGCGGAAGACCTACTACCGCGCAGAAAGACCGTAACCCGGTGTTGAAGCGTGATTATCCATTGAACGAACTCAACCCTGATTTTTGGGTCGACGACCAAGATTGTCCCTATACCGAAAAGAAGCGTTTTGATTGGTACCGTGGCTACCATGTCGGAGGACGTTCACTCATGTGGGGTCGCCAGAGCTACCGCTGGAACCGCGAGGATTTCTTGGCCAATGAGAAAGAGGGTATTGCCACGCCGTGGCCTATTGGTTACGACGACATGGCTCCTTGGTACGAGCATGTGGAGCGCCATGCCGGTTTGAGCGGGTCTCATGAAGATATGGATGTATTGCCCGACAGCCTATACTTGCATGCCATGGAGCTGAACTGTGTAGAGAAAATGGCTGCCGAGCGCATACGTAAATCCTTTGATGAGAAGCGCCGATTAATCATTGGTCGTACCGCAAATATTGCAGTACCACACAAAGGTCGTACTGGATGCCAGTACCGTAACAAATGTTGGCTGGGCTGTCCTTATGGCGGCTATTTCAGTACCCAATCTTCTACCCTTCCGGCGGCTATGGCTACCGGGAATTTGACCTTGCGCCCGCACAGTATCGTAAAGGAATTGATCTACGATAAGGACAGCAAAAAGGCCAAAGGGGTGATCGTTTTGGATGCTGAAACGAACATGACTTACGAATATACCGCGCCTATCGTGTTCTTGAATGCTTCAGCATTGAACTCGACTTGGATTTTGATGAACAGCGCCACCGAGGTTTGGGAAGGCGGTTTAGGATCTAGTTCCGGGGAGCTAGGCCACAACTTGATGGACCATCACTTCCGTGTTGGGGCCAGAGGCACTTGGGAAGGCGATGAGGACAAATACTACTTTGGAGGAAGGCCGACTGGATTTTATATTCCTCGTTTCCGTAACTGGGGTGACGATAAACGCGACTATTTGCGCGGGTTCGGCTACCAAGGAGCTGCTTCTCGCAGCGATTGGCGTCGTGGAGTGCGAGAAATGGGTATTGGCGCAGATTTCAAAGATAGTGTTAGTAGACCGGGAGCTTGGAACATGGGCATGACCGGATTTGGGGAAGTATTGCCTTACCATCAAAATATGATCAGTTTAGACAAGACCCGCACAGATAAGTGGGGACTCCCTGTATTAGCAATTGATGCTGAGCTGAAAGAAAACGAGCTGAAAATGCGTATGGATATGAGGCAGGATGCTGTGGATATGCTAGAGGCTGCTGGATTCAAAGATGTCTACGGATGGGAGACCGACTATGCCCTAGGCATGGGAATCCACGAGATGGGAACGGCACGCATGGGAACGGCACCGACAAACTCTGTGTTGAATAAGTGGAACCAAGTTTGGGATGCTCCGAACGTCTTCGTGACGGATGGCGCGGCGATGACTTCGGCTTCTTGTGTGAACCCATCTTTGACCTATATGGCAATGACTGCACGTGCTGCGGACTATGCAGTTAGTGAATTGAAAAAAGGTAACCTCTAAAGGATTGACCATGGAAGATAAAGATTTGACCCGTAGACAAATGGTACAACGTATGGCACTAGCCATCGGAGGTACCCTGGTAGCGCCAACGGTTTTGTTGGAGAGCTGCTCCTTTGATCCGGATAGCACTACGGCAGGACCTGAGCGTTTGGCCATGTTGGATGCAATCGCTGAAACCATCATCCCGCGCACCACTACGGCTGGGGCTCGTGATGCCCGTACAGGTGCTTTCATCGATGTGATGATTCGCGATTGTTATTACCCGGAAATGCAAGAGAAGTTGAACGCCGGTATTCAAGAAATCGCGATAGAAGGCAAGAAAGCCATCGGTCGTCCTTTTGAAGAAGCCACTCAGGTGGAGCGTGAGGAATTCTTACGCGGTTACGATGAGTTCGCGCACGAAGATGGCAGCCACTTCTTCCGGACTATTAAGGATTTAACCTTGCTGTGCTATTTCACTTCAGAGGAAGCTGCTACAGACGGTGTGGTAAACTACAATCCAGTACCTACCCGATATGATGGATGTGCACCAGTGGACGAAAATACCAAGGTGTTCTACGCTAACATATAACAACAGAAGAGAAAGCCTAGAGATGCAAACCACACTCCGTCTTCGGGCTATTATTCCAGCGGCCTTGGCGTCCCTTGCCAGGTTTGGTACAATGCATACAGCCTATACTGAAATACCCCTTCGATTGTAAAGGGTGAAACGGCAATAAGTGGTCCTTAATGTAAGCTTCGCGCTGCTCACGGCTCACATCGAGCAAAGGGTAAAACTTGACGATGCCGCCGCGCTGCTCGAAGATGTCTAGGGTGGAGCGGTGGTCGCTTTGCCAGCTCATTAAACCACTAACCCAAACTTTATGCTCCTCTTTGAGCTTTTCTAAGGGCTCGACTTTGTTGATGGTGCAACAATAATCTGGATCCTTGGTCCAAGTCTCATCAGTAGCAGTAAAGTCGTGTTTCCAGTCCTCGGCTTTAACCTCACGGACGTGGAGATTGTAGACCTTGGTGAGGTACTGTTTGTACACGAGTGTCTCCTCAAAGTGGTAGCCGGTATTGATAAAATGGACCGCTTGTTCGGGCTTGTAGACTGAGAATAAATGCAGCAAATAAGCGCTTGTGGCGGCGAACGAACTGGTCAACATGACTTCCTCGAGAGCGAAGATGCGGTAGAGTTCGGTGATGCGTTGCTCGGGTTGGAGCAATCTAAACTTTACATTCAGCTCTTTAAGGTCAAGCTCGGTTGATGTTTCGGACATTTCTAACAGAGGATTTGCACAACGTGACAAATATCACGCTTTTTGTTTTTCTTCAAATCTCAAATGAGATTTTGTGGTTAAAAAGTTCTCAACCATTCGCTCAATCGGAGCGGGCGTTCATCTAATTTTCATTGGTGTTCTAATCCTAACACATATCTTTAAGGTATTATACGACCCACAATACTCGTTTTATGAAAAAATGGTTCCTATTCTGCCTTGCATTGGCCTTTTATGGATGGACCAACTCCCTTTATGCCCAGACCATCTCTGTGGTGGGCAGTTCCTTATCGTTCGACGATCCCATCACTTCGAATCCGTCAACAACTGTGGGTGGATTTTGTGTTTATAATGATGTAGTCACCGTTGGCGCCACGTCCTATGACGCGATTGTTTCCATAGACGGT
>DMCR01000028.1:0-183 GCA_003445735.1 Cryomorphaceae bacterium | reverse complement strand
AATGGCAACTCGTCAGGGCACTTCAGCCCTTCTGTTCTTTGGACAGGACCAAATGGTTTGGTTCGTTACACCATCCTGTTCATCGAAGACGGTACGGCCGGCTCTCCAGTTCCTGCAACCCTTGGAGATTTCTACCTTACGGTTTGGGATCTTGATGCTGTAGGACCCTCAGGGCGCTATATT
>DMCR01000179.1:527-11975 GCA_003445735.1 Cryomorphaceae bacterium | reverse complement strand
GAAAATACAAAAAAATGATGTTCTCACTGCACTATGCGCATTCTCCGGACAGACTCTCGGAAAACTTAATTATAAATTCATCTGAACTCAAATTCTGTCCCAATAACACCATGGCCTTAACCAAGGCGCTCTCAAAGGTCATATCCTTGGCGCTCAATGTGTTAAACTTCTCTAAAGCCGATGAACTATCGTATAATCCAGGTACAATTCTGCCGCTCACACATTGCGTAGTATTGATGATCTGAACTCCGCCCTCTTCGCAGCGCTGCAAAAAATCGATGAATGCAGGAGTGTTAGGTGCGTTTCCAGCGCCAAATGTACGCAACAAGACCACTTTCCAATCGTCCAATACTGGCACTTTGGTGAAATCTAGACCGGGGTACAGCGTGACCACTCCTACGGAAGCATCCACCTTTTTCTGGAATCGAAGTATAGATTCAGAGGGCTTCCACAACAAATCTTCATGCACGCTCATGCGCACGCCGCTTTCCGCCAAGGCAGGATAATTAGGCGAACTAAAGGCATCAAACTCATTTGACGAACGCTTATACGCCCTATTGCCCCGGTACAATTTGTATTCGAAATAGATGCAGACTTCATGTATGAGTGCCTCCCCTTCGCGCTCCATCGCGGCGAACTCCAAAGCACTTAGCAGGTTCTCCGTGGCATCAGTACGCAAGACCCCCACGGGCAGTTGTGACCCAGTAATGATGATGGGTTTTTTCAAGCCTTCAATTAAGAAGCTCAATGCGCTGGCAGTATAAGCCATGGTATCCGTACCGTGCAATAGCACGAATCCATCATAGTCCTGGTAATGCTCCTCAATGCGCTCAACCAAATCTATCCAACCCTCCGGCTGCATCTCAGAGCTGTCCACTGGCTTATCTACAGTTACCACATGTAATTCTACAGGCAGCAACGCCAATGCCGGAATGGACGCGCGTAACTGATCGAAATCTACAGGCGCCAACTTTCCATTCGGATTCTGTTTCATCCCGATGGTTCCTCCAGTGTATATGAGGCAAATTTTACGCATACTATCCAAACAAGTTACGAGTATTTGCCACAAGTTTTGGAGCCAATTCCGTTTCGTCTATCTCAAAAATATCAGCCACCGTTTGGGCCACCTCAGCCATAAATGCAGGCTCATTTTTCTGCCCTTTATGAGAGGTTGGCGTCAAATAAGGTGCATCCGTTTCCAAGAGGATTCGATCCTCCGGAATGGCACGGATCACAGGGTCGGTCGCACTGCGATTGTAGGTAATGACGCCGCCCAGGCCGAAGTAAAACTCGCCCAATCGCAAGGCTCTTTTAATTTGTTTCTTTCCGCCACTGAAGCAATGAAATACTCCACGAAGTTTACCCCCATGACGCTCCTGTGCTGCCTCAAGCAATGGAAAGAGCTCCCTGAAACTGCTTCGCACATGAAGGGCGATAGGCAAGTTCCACTCCACGCTCCAATCAAGCTGTGTATTGAGCGCGTCTATCTGAATATCTAAGGTGGCTTTGTCCCAATAAAGGTCTAGTCCAATCTCACCCACAGCGCAAAATCGATCCGGTTCAGATTCGTAGGCTGCTTTCAAAGTGTCCAATTGGCTCTTGTAGTCCTCCTTCACATAACAGGGATGTAACCCAATCATTTGGCGGATGGTAAGGTCAGGAAATAGGTCCACTGCCTCCTTCATTTTAGGTAAGCTGTGCACATCGATATTCGGCAATAGAATTTCGTGAATACCTACTGCTAAGGTGCGCTGCTGCACCTGCTCACGACGCTCGATCAAGGAGCTATCGTACAAATGACAATGGGTATCAATCCACATTATAGCGGGAGATTTCCGTGTTTCTTTCTAGGAATTTTCACTGCTTTGTTTTCAAGCATGTCAAAAGCTCGAATCAAGCGCTCACGGGTTTCTTCTGGGAGAATGACCTCGTCCACATATCCGCGGTATGCCGCGCGATACGGGTTGGCAAAAGCTTCGGCGTATTCGGCCTCCTTCTCCAACAACTTGACCCCTGAATCATCAGCCTTCGCAATCTCCTTTCGGAATATAATTTCTGAGGCACCTTTAGCTCCCATCACCGCGATTTCCGCAGTCGGCCAAGCAAAGTTCATATCCGCCCCGATTTGCTTCGAATTCATTACACAGTAGGCACCGCCATAAGCCTTGCGCGTAATCACCGTAATTCTGGGTACAGTTGCTTCACTAAAGGCATACAAGAGTTTTGCGCCATTGGTAATAATACCGTTCCATTCTTGGTCCGTACCCGGCAAGAATCCAGGCACATCTTCAAGGACTAACAAAGGAATATTGAAGGCATCACAGAATCTGACGAATCGCGCACCCTTAGTTGAGGCATGGATGTCCAGTACTCCGGCGAGGTAGGCCGGTTGATTGGCAACCACACCAACACTCTTTCCTGCAAGTCGAACAAAGCCGACCACAATATTTTCTGCGAAATCGCTGTGGACTTCGTGGAAGGAATCAGCATCGGCGATTTCGGCAATTACCTCTTTTATATCATAGGGGTGGTTGGGATTGTCCGGCACGATGTCCTTGAGACCCATGCGCATTTCATCGCCAGGCTCATAGGCCAATACTGGCGGCTCCTCATCACAATTTTGCGGGAGGTAGCTCAATAATCTCTTAAGTCCATTGATCAGTGCTGCCTCGTTAGGGTAGGTGAAATGTGTCACCCCACTTTTCGTAGCGTGGGTACTAGCACCTCCCAATTCCTCTGAGGTCACCTCCTCATGCGTAACGGTTTTGACCACATTCGGCCCCGTCACAAACATGTAAGAGGTATCTTCTACCATCAATATAAAATCTGTCAAAGCAGGCGAATAAACTGCTCCACCGGCGCAAGGGCCCATCATAGCAGATAACTGGGGAATAACCCCTGAAGCCTGGACATTGCGGTAGAAGATGTCGCTGTACCCGCCAAGGGACACCACACCTTCTTGAATGCGCGCACCACCGCTATCGTTCAGTCCAATCACCGGCGCGCCCGTCTTCATAGCGAGCTCCATAATTTTCACAATCTTCTCGGCATGTGCTTCAGCGAGAGAACCGCCCAAAACAGTAAAGTCTTGGGCATAAACATAGGTCAAACGGCCACTGACCGTACCGTAACCGGTGATCACTCCGTCGCCCAAAATCTTCTGCTTATCCAGTCCAAAAAGGTTGCTTCGGTGGGTTACAAGCGCACCCATCTCTTGGAAACTCCCTTCGTCGAGAAGAAAGTGAATGCGCTCCCGAGCCGTCAATTTACCCTTCGCGTGCTGGGCTTCTATGCGTTTCTCACCGCCACCTTTGGTACTCTCTTCCCTTAGTCTCGACAGTTCGTCTCTTTTATCTTGCATGGTGGTTCTGTGTCTGTTGTTTCTGTAGGTAAGTTACTGCTGGGAAAAGGCATTTCGCAAATCAACGTTGGTATGTCTGTGAAATCTTTTGGTCCCCTTGGCTTTGCGTCGAATTTCCGCTTGCTCTTCTTCGGGCAGATGGATGATTTCGATACATTGCGGAGTACAGCACCCTTCGTTTTTCTCGGCACACTCCTCGCACTGAATAAAGAGGAGATTACAGGCCTTGTTCGCGCAGTTCACGTGAGTGGCGGAAGGCTGGCCACATTGGTGGCATTCTGAAATGATTTCATCGGAGATGCGTTCCCCAAGGCGCTCGTCGAATACAAAGTTTATGCCGTGGAATTTATTAGGCAAGACTTCTTCATCTATTTGCCGGGCATAATCGATGATACCGCCGTGAAGTTGGTTCACATCACTAAAGCCGTGGTGCTTGAGGTAGGCCGAGGTCTTCTCACAACGAATACCTCCGGTACAGTACAGCAGGATCTTTCGGTTCTCTTGGCCTTTGAGTTTGTCTAAGACCATGGGCAGTTCTTCGCGGAAAGTTTTGGCTTCCGGAAGGATTGCACCTTCGAAGTGGCCAATCTCACTTTCATAGTGATTACGCATGTCCACAATAATGGGGTTGTGGTTTTCGATGGCATCGTTCCAATCCTTTGCCGTGAGGTGGGCTCCCACGTCGGTCACGTCATAATCCTCTGGTTGGAGCCCGTCGGCAACTATTTGATCGCGAACCTTGATGATGAGCTTAAGAAAAGATCTGCCGTCAGTATTGTCGGTCACAGCCATTTTAAAGGGTACGTCCATAAAGTATTCCATGCCGTGGAGGTGTTGTTCGAAGGCATCCCAGTGGTGTGCAGGCACGTTCATCTGGGCATTAATGCCCTCGCGACTCACATAAATGCGGCCGAGACAGTCCCACTCTCTCCACTGAGCGAAGAGCTCGTCGCGAAGAGCTTTGGGATCTTCAATGATGACGTATTTATAAAACGAGAGGGTTTTACGTTCAAAGGCTTCCCCTTCCAATTTTGCTAAGAGCTCCTCTCGACTTAATTTATTTGCCAACGTTCGCTTTCCTGAATTTGGATCCATGGGGTTTTAATTTATAGGGCAAAGATAAGTTATCTTTGAGCGACCTGAATCTGATCATTATCATCACAGAACATGAGCGGAACCATTTTAATTCTCGGCGCCTGTGGCCAAATTGGCACCGAATTAACCCTGGCCCTTCGCGATAAATATGGCACCGACCAGATCGTTGCCTCAGATATTCGTCGCAGCGACCTAGTCGAACTCCAAGACGGCCCTTTTGAAATTCTCGACGCCAGCGATACCGATGCCTTGCGTACAGTATGTCAGCAACATCATGTCCATACGGTATACCACCTCGTGGCCATGCTCAGCGCCTCTGGAGAAAAATTCCCGATGAAGGCTTGGGACCTGAACATGCAAAGCTTACTACATGTACTCGAGCTTGCCCGGGAAGGAGTTATTCAAAAGATATTTTGGCCCAGTTCCATTGCCGTTTTTGGACCAACCACTCCGAAGGAGAACACCCCACAGCAAACCATTATGGAGCCCTCGACCGTGTACGGCATCTCCAAACTTGCTGGCGAGCGGTGGTGTGAATATTACTTCAATAAATACGGCGTGGACGTGCGTTCCATCCGCTATCCTGGGCTCATTTCTTGGAAATCTCAACCTGGCGGAGGCACAACAGATTATGCTGTAGAGATTTATTATAAAGCCTTGGAAGAATGTCGATATACGAGCTTTTTATCCGAGCACCGCGCGTTACCGATGATGTATATGGAAGATGCCATTCGCGCAACCATAGAACTCACTGAGGCGCCGGCGGAGCAGGTGAAGGTGCGCAACAGCTATAATTTGGCAGGTATAAGCTTTGATCCTGTGACCATTGCGGCAAGTATTGCAGGGCACATTGAAGGGTTCGAGATGGATTGTGTGCCGGATTTCCGCGAGAATATCGCGGCCAGTTGGCCCGCTAGTATTGATGATAGTGCGGCGCAGGCAGATTGGAATTGGCAACCGGAGTACGATCTTGAATCGATGACGTCCGCCATGTTAGGCAACCTGAAGGTCAAGCTCGGGTTATAATTCTACCTCGAAATATTCGGAAGGCCCGTCGTATCCTGCCACGGATTTTTGCCCTAGGTGTTTGAACCCCAGCACTTCCAGTACTTTGATACTCGCGGTGTTTTCTCCATGGGTGATGGCGCTGAGTTTTACTTAGCCAGTAGGAGGACGGCATCTTCTTAAGCAGTCGGACGCAGGTAGAGGCGGTCCGATTCAAAACTCAAATAACTACTCATCGTCTTTGTACCAGGAGCTGTATTTTAAATAGTTGTTGGCAATGCGTTCGATTTCCCCCTTGCGTAAGCGTTTGGGCACGGGGCCAATTTCTTTCGCTGGCACCCCTGCCCACAGCGTTCCTGGGGCCAATTTCTTTCCTTGGGTCACGACCGATCCAGCCGCCACAATACATCCCTCACCGATCACGCAGTCGTCCATGACGATGGCGCCCATGCCGATGAGGACATTGTCCTCGACGGTGCTGCCGTGCACGATGGCATTGTGGCCTATGCTCACATTGTTGCCGACCACGGTGGGGAATTTCTCGTAGGTGCAGTGCACGGTGGCATTGTCCTGAACGTTGACCTTATGTCCGAAGGTGATGCTGTTTACGTCGCCGCGTACGACACTGCCGTACCAAAAGCTACAGCCATCGCCGCATTTGAATTGGCCTATAATAACAGCGGTCTCCGCTAGAAAACAATTGGTCCCAAATTCCGGAGAATGACCTAATAAGGGTTTAATCACTGCCATACATTGCGCGTTTAAGGTTCTGATTTCAAATGTACACTTTGCGGCTTTTACCCCGTACCTTTGTCCCGACAATCAAACCCACATCATGGATATCAAACGCGTACCAGTGAGCATTTATGCCGAAATGACCCCAAATCCTAAGGTCATGAAGTTCGTCAGCAACAAGATGTTGTTGCAAACAGATTCCGCCGAGTTTAGAAACATTGATGAGGCCAAGCCATCGCCGCTTGCGACCAAATTATTCCATTTCGCCTTTGTGAAGGAGGTCTTCATCTCCGGGAACTACATCGCCATTGCGAAGTACGATATCGTGGAATGGGACGATGTCGCGCAGGAGGTCCGCAACTTCATCACTGAGTTCCTTCAGGGCGGAGGAGCAGCGGTTCATGAGGACCAATTATCTCCTGCACAAGAAAGCCCGTCAGAAAAAGATGGCGCCCCAGCCCTTAGAACAGAAGATTTAGGTGAAGTGGAGCAACGCATTGTTGATATTTTGGAAGAATACATCAAGCCAGCCGTGGCACAAGACGGCGGAAACATCGCCTTCATGGGCTACAAAGACAAAATAGTCGAGGTACAGCTTCAGGGTGCTTGTTCCGGCTGCCCTTCCTCTACCATGACATTGAAGAATGGCATCCTCAGCATCCTTCAAAAGATGCTGCCGACCTTAGTAGACGACGTGGTTGCCATTAACGGATAAACAAAGATTTTAGCGCTGCAGCGCATAAACAAGAGCGACCCTGCGGGTCGCCCTTGTTTATTTAGTCAATGTTATAAATACACTAATCGCCCAGCAACAAATCGATGACCGTCGGACAGCACTTCAAAGAAATAGGTGCCTGGTGGCGCCAAGATGGTCTCCAAATGAATATGACCTTCTGTAAAGGTGTACTCAACTAGTACAGGCCTCCCCATTTTATCATACAGATTCACCGTATAATGATTGGATTCATTCAAAGGAGGGTTGAATTGAATGGTGGCATCGCTGGTAATGGGATTTGGAATGACCGAATATTTTATCTCTCTAGTGATTTCAAATTCCGGTATATCTAAGACTAAAAGTGGATCGTTCTTTAAAATCGAATCAATGTTAATATTCTCATCACCCGGCTGATAATCAAGGTATTGAAATCCATCGAAAAGCATTTCATCATCAGTGTTCAGTCCAACCGAAATGAACTGAGGCGGTGAGTTTGGATTATGATGGTTTGAGCTGCGATTATCAAACACATGAGTAGAATGAACAGTATATCCCGCTGGAATTTTTACCAAGTTCTTATAGTAGTAATACTCTTGATGCTCAAAATCCCAACGGTCGATCTTCATCAATGGTATCGTATCATTGGTCTGTGCTTGATACGCGAAATTCAATATTTCTGTACAGATTTGATGGGAGTGTGGAAAGGCTGAGAATATTGAGATTGCTTGGCTTGGCCAATTTTCTTCAACTGAAAAACTCTTCACCTGTCCCGCGGGAATATAGAAGTCATTCGCCCAATACTGTAAGGGAACGGTATCATGGACTTGGCGAATCCCTATTTCGTTCGCAGGATACAAATAAATTCGAATCTTGATGTCCACAAGCTGACCGGCGGTTCCTTTAGGAGTATGAATCTGCATCCCTATTTCACCATTAGACGGTAGCTTCACCCCCATTTTTATTTCTGACGAATTAGGATAAACAATTGGCATTGTCCCAGGAGCCCAAGTACCCACAGAAATATCTCCATCAATAGAAAATGCATTCCCAGATGTATCTGTATCCATATCTCCAAGCGGGCCAGCCATGATCAGGGCATGATGCACTAATTCTGGGTTATTTGGGACCAATTCTATGGCGCGAACAAATCTATCTTGACCGAAATACAATGGCACAACAAGCATATTATACGCGTCCTCAGTATTCGCATTACTTTTAAATTTCGTCAGTTGAATTATGGTATCGGGAGTGCCTCCTAATTGGTACATCGGATAAGCGGGCTGCGGTGGTTGCAGACTTGGATCACCTTGTAGGGCACCATCATATATCCAAGTAAGTAAAGAATCCTTATCTGCCTGAGTTATTTGTCTTTCATTTACAAAATGCAGGTATGATGTATCCGCGGACCAAGGCGGCATCTCACTGTCTTGAAGGACATTTACAATACTGGTTGTCCATGGGGATGTTGATGGATAAGAAAGCATTGAAAAAGGAGCTCCGCCCCCAGGTCTATGACAGCTGGTACAATTCTTATATAAAATTGGAGCAATATCATTGAATGTGCTCTGCCCTTTCAAGCTGAAAGAAATCACTGACATGGAAAGGATAAATAGTACTTTTTTCATTACATGACTGATAATGCCTTACTGTCAAACTTACTATTTCTCATTGAGGGCACCAAAACAAAAGGGCGACCCTCCGGGTCGCCCTTTTGTAATCCACATTCTCCAATTTACGCAGGTTGCATACCCATGATGCGCAAATGACGAAAGTGAGCCTTCACCGCACTAATGGTTGACTTGTACTCGTTATACGGCAACTGAAATTCAGAGGCCGTTTTACGCACAATTTCTGCAATCTTTGGATAGTGTACGTGATTAATTGTTGGGAATAAGTGGTGTTCCACTTGGAAGTTCAATCCTCCAGTATACCAAGTCACCAGCCAATTCTTAGTAGCAAAGTTTGCAGTGGTTTTCAATTGGTGCTCCAAAATACTTGATTGTTTTACCTCTTCCTCAGTTGGGAATTCGGCCTTGTCAACTACATGCGCTAATTGGAACGTTATAGACAAGATAAATCCTGCCATCACGTGCATCAAAAAATTACCCCATAAAACCATGTACCAAGGTGCGCCTAAAAGCGTTGGCAGTACATAGAAAATCCCAATATGAATGCTTTTACCCACAATAAGTTTTGTCCAAACCATTCCTAAACTTTGATCTCTTGCTTTGAACAAGTCACTGTTTCCGTAATCCAATACTTGAATGAAGTCCTTCTGCAGAAACCACTTCCAAGTCATAAGCGAATAAGTCAATGGTGCATATATATGCTGAAACCTATGGTAAGACTTGCGCTCTTGATTGGGATGGAAACGAAATAGACTTCCCGTGTCGATATCATCATCGTAGCCGTCCACGTTAGTATGCGTATGGTGTTTCATATTGTGTTGGACCCTCCAAGTGTATGAGTTACCACAAAGCATATAAATCGCCGCTCCAATTTTTCGGTTGACCCATTCGTTACGAGTTACCGTATTATGCAATGCATCATGCATCAAATTCATCCCGACGCCCGCCATGCCCAAACCAGTTATGGTCCATAAGATAGTCGTCATCAAAAAGCTATCGTAACCCGATAGGAAGAACCCAAAAGGCACTAAGTATATTGCCAAGTTTGCTACCGCTTTAAAATAATAGCGGTAGTCGGCCAACATCGAACGATTATTTTCTTTGAAATAAGCGCGAACTCTCTTCCTAACTTCGGACTGGAATTCACTCGTACTTTTAAACTTCAACATGAAATTTGTGTAAATAGATGCGGGAAGATAGGAAAGACCCCGGAAAATCATTCCACTTATGGTAAATTTGCTGAGTATTATACGAACACATCATGCTAAAAAACATAAACCCCACTAAGTTAACAGCTTGGAGTAAGCTCAAGGACAACTTCGAAAATGATAAACGTACACTAAAAACTCGCTTCTTCGAAGATCCTGAACGCTTCTCCAAGTATAATATCAAATGGGACGGCATATTGTTCGATTACTCCAAGAATATCTTCGGCTCCGAAACTTTTACTTTGTTTCAAGAATTATTAGACGAGGCCGACGTTCGCAAGGCTATTCAGCAGCAACAAAGCGGTGCTAAAATCAATGTTACGGAAGGCCGTGCAGTACTACATACTGCCCTACGCAATATGAGTGGCAAGGCTATTAAAGTTGATGGTAAGGATGTGATGCCAGATGTTAAGGCGGTTTGGGCTAAACTCGCTGCATTTAGCAATGATGTTCGCTCGGGAGCTTGGAAAGGTTGCACTGGCAAGCGCATTACCGATGTGGTCAATATTGGCATCGGCGGTAGCGACCTAGGCCCACGCATGGTCATCAACGCCCTCAAGCCTTTCGTAACAGAAGAAATGAACTTCCATTTTGTGGCCAACGTAGATGGTGCAGATTTATGGGAAGTCTTGAAAAAAGTAAATCACGAGACTACGCTCTTTATCATCGCCTCGAAGACATTCACGACACAAGAGACCATGAAAAATGCGCACAGTGCAAAGGAATGGTTCTTGGCTCAAGCAGGTACGCCAAGTGATGTAGCTAAGCACTTTGTTGCTGTGAGCACCAACGCAGATGGTGTTTCGAAATTTGGCATCGACACCAACAATATGTTCGGTTTCTGGGATTGGGTTGGCGGACGTTACAGCGTTTGGTCAGCGATCGGTTTACCTGTGATTTTGGCCATCGGCTATCAAGGATTCCAAGCTTTCTTGAACGGTGCACATGCTATGGACAAGCACGTAGCTAACGAGCCATGGGACAAAAACATCCCGGCGATGATGGCCGTTTTGGGCATTTGGTACCGAAATTTCCATGGCGCCACAAGCCACGCTATCCTACCTTACGATCAATACCTAGACCGATTTGCAGCCTACTTCCAACAGGGAGATATGGAGAGCAACGGGAAATACGTGGACCGCAATGGTAAGAAGCTAAACTATGCTACGGGCCCAATTATTTGGGGAGAGCCAGGTACTAATGGCCAACACGCTTTCTATCAATTAATCCACCAAGGCACTGATCTGATTCCAGCGGATTTCATCGCTGCGAAAAAACCATTGCACGGCCTCACCGACCACCACCCTATTCTCCTCGCAAACTTTATCGCACAAACTGAAGCGTTGATGAAAGGAAAAACTCGCAACGAAGTGGAAATTGAGATGCGTCAAGCTGGCTTAGGAGAAGAGGAAATGGAGCATATTGCCCCTTACCGAGTCTTCGAAGGCAACCGCCCCACCAACAGCATTGTATTAGACGAAGTAACCCCCTACCACTTGGGCCAATTAATTGCCGCATACGAACACAAGATCTTCATCCAAGGCTATATCTGGAACATCTTCAGCTATGACCAGTGGGGCGTAGAACTAGGAAAAGTTTTGGCAAAAGCCGTTTTGAGTGAGCTCTCCGGAACAGGAATCAAGCACGAGCACGACAGCTCAACAGCAGCGTTGATTAATTATCTGAAGAGTTAGTACTCAT
>DMCR01000179.1:0-143 GCA_003445735.1 Cryomorphaceae bacterium | reverse complement strand
ATTGGCACCATCGATGCGATGTCCTCCACTAAACTGTTCTTCACCAGCGAGGTAATCAACTCATTACCCTCAGCTGTGAGGTGAATGTAGAATAAACGACGGTCCTCTTTGTAACGCACTTTCTCAAGTAGCCCCATGGCCAT
>DMCR01000036.1:14963-17716 GCA_003445735.1 Cryomorphaceae bacterium | reverse complement strand
CGCTACATCAAAAACCACCTTCGCCTGCATGGCGCCAAACTAGTGGACGGCATTTTGGCCGACCTCGGCGTCAGCTCTCATCAGTTTGATGAAGGCGAGCGCGGATTCTCCATCAGATTTGATGGCCCACTCGACATGCGCATGAATCCCAATACCGGGATTTCCGCTGCTGATGTGTTGGCTACCTACGAGGAACAAGGGTTGTATGACCTGTTCCGCAAACACACCGACCTCAAAAGCCTGCGTCCACTGGTTAACGCCATCTTGATGGCACGAGCCGCGACTCCTTTAACCACGACTACACAGCTCAGAGAATTGGTAGAACCCCTCGCTCCAAAAAGTAGTTGGCACAAATATCTCGCCCAAGTATTCCAAGGGCTTCGAATGGAGGTCAACCAAGAACTCGAGGTCCTCGAGGAAATGCTCTACGGCGCCACCGACGTGCTCAAGCCCGGTGGCCGCCTGGTCATCATGAGCTACCACAGCTTGGAGGACCGCATGGTCAAAAACTTCATTAGAGAAGGCAAAACCAAAGGACAAACTGAAAGCGATTTCTACGGGGTCAAACACATTCCTTATAAAGCCGTCACCCGCAAGCCTCTTGTGGCCAAAGCGGAAGAAAACGCACGCAACCCTCGAGCGACCAGCGCCAAGCTTCGCATTGCAGAAAGACTCAATATAACCTGGAGCAAAGATGTCTAAAGTGAGCAACGCAATAGCAGGATTTAAATCCCGCCTTACACTAAAAGATGAGGGCCTCATGCGCATGCTTCCTTTTGCCGCTTGGCTGAGCTTTTTGGCCCTAATCGCTATCTACACCAGCCACCGCGCCGATCAAAAGGTTCACGAGATCGAGAACCTTAGCAAAACACGCCAAAGCCTCGAAGCAGAACATACAGAAACACGCGAAAAGCTGACCAAGCTATCCCTGGAAAGCCGCGTCATTCATAAAGCACAAGCTCTTGGATTGCAAAGCCCAGAGGAACGGCCTGAAAAAATCGTCGTCGTAAAATGAGTACCGAATTAAAACATATCAAAAGCAAAATCACTTGGATCAGCGCTGTGATCTATGTGCTCTTTGTAGCCATCGCAGGCCGATTATTTTATGTTTCGCTCATCATGGGTCCAGAGCTGCGCGAAATCAGCCAAAAGCGATTGATCGAGCGTCGTGAAATCCCTGCCAAGCGAGGAGATATATATAGCAGCGACGGCAAAACTCTAGCCACTACCAAGCCGGTGTATACTGTTCACTTTGATCCTATTACCGTGGACGAAACCGTGTTCCAAGAAGAGGTTAGAGCGCTTGCAACACAATTGGCCAAACTTAATCCTACCCGCAATGCTTCCGAATGGGAAAATTACTTGCGCACCAAACGCAACCAGAAAAATCGCTACGTCCTTCTTGCCAAGGATCTAAATTACAGCGACCTCCAGCGCATGCGCCAATACCCCATCCTCGAAAGAGGTATGTTCAAAGGCGGCATCATCGTGCACGTGGACCAAACGCGCATTCAAATGGCCACCGACATTACCCTGCGCACGATCGGCTATGATACCGAAGCCGCAAGCGCGGGGCTGGAAGGGTACTATAGCGCCTATTTGAGAGGTAAGCCTGGAAACCGAATGATGCAGAAAATCGTCGGGGACGATTGGAAACCATTGGACGATCCGCAGGCCGTCGAGCCAGTAGACGGATTCGATTTAGTGACCACCATCGACACCCGTATTCAAGATGTGGCGCAGCGTAGTTTATTGAGCCAATTGGTCAAATATGAGGCGGATCATGGATGTGCCGTCGTCATGGAAGTTGAAACGGGACGCATAGTGGCCATGGCGAACCTTGGGCGCAACCCTAAGGACAGTACTTACTCCGAACTTCGGAACTACGCCGTTTGGGAACGCACCGAACCGGGATCAACCATGAAGCTCTTGAGCACCATGGCCCTACTCGAAACGGGCGCCGCAGATACCAACACCCTCGTCGATACCGAAAACGGAATCTACACGGTCTACGGCAAGAAAGTACGCGACTCACGTAAGGGCGGCTATGGAAAAATCAACCTCCGTCGTGCTTTTGAACTTAGCTCCAACACGGGAATCGTAAAACTAGTGGAAGGCTCCTTTAAAGAGCACCCGAGTGATTTTGTGGACTTTCTCTACCGACGCAAATTCGATCAAACCACTGGGGTGCAAATCAAAGGAGAAACCGCCCCGACCATTCCAAAGCCCAGCGATGATAACTGGTCAGGACTTTCCCTTCCATGGATGTCCTATGGCTATGGGGTAGAGTTTACGCCGCTGCAACTGCTCACTATCTATAATGCGGTAGCCAATGAAGGCGATATGGTCAAACCCCAAGTCGTCGAGAAAATCATGGACCACGGCCGTGAGGTAGAATCTTTCGAGCCCGAAATAATCAAGCGCGGCATCTGTAGCGCACAGACCATTGATAAACTGCAAATTCTCCTTGAAGGCGCGGTACGCCGCGGCACTGCGACCAACATCTATGACGAAAAAGTAACTATCGCCGGCAAGACTGGAACCTGCCAGCTTAACTACTGGAGAGGAGGGAAAGACTACCAGAGCTCGTTCGCGGGTTACTTCCCTGCCGACAACCCGAGATACAGCTGTATTGTAGTGATCAGCAAGCCGAACTACTTCAAGGGCTACTACGGAAACATCGTCGCCGGGCCAGTATTTAAGGCTATTGCAGACGAGGTCTACCATCAATTGCCACGCACACCGCAGGTGGT